>JAHDDA010000053.1 GCA_020629595.1 Chitinophagales bacterium | reverse complement strand
AAAAATTGGTATATCAATAACTTTAAAAATTATTTGCTGTATAAAGGGTCTTCTCTTTTTACACTGATTGCAGCCTTCGTAAATTGTCTTCCTCTGTCTTCGTAATTATCGTAAAAATCGAAACTTGCACAGGCTGGCGATAACAATACTGTTGTACCTGGCTTTGCAATTTCAAAAGCATAGTTTACCGCATCTTTCATATTGGTAATTTCTACAATTGGACGTGCTACGGTTTCTTGAAAAGATTCGATAATTTTATCGTTTTCTTTTCCGATACAAATAATATTGCTCACTTTTTTAATGGCAAATTCTTTTAATACTTCGTAATCATTGCCTTTATCAACACCGCCAACTAACCAAATAATTGGTCCTTGTACCGATTCTAAGGCATACCAAACAGAATTAATGTTTGTGGCTTTTGAGTCATTAATAAATGTAATACCATTGTAGCTTCTTACTTTTTCCATACGGTGTTCAACATTTACAAAAGTTGATAATCCGTTTTTTAATGAATTGTAATCAGCAGAACTCATAGCAGTTACAGCATTAGCAGCAGCTAAAGAATTTTGAAGGTTGTGCTTTCCTTTGATCGAAATTTGGTTCGTTTCCATAATAAATAGTTTTTTTTCTTGGGTTTTTAAATGAATTTGTTCATCAATGACGGTTGAAGCCATTAATTCAGAGGAATTTTCCATTAGGGTAAATGGAAGTTTATTTGAAAGAATATTTTTATTATTTAAGTTTTGCATAATCACTTCATCATCGAGATTATACACAAAAAAATCATTTTCATCTTGGTTTTGAATAATCTTAAATTTCGCATCTATATAGTTTTGAAATTCGTATTCGTAACGGTCTAAATGATCAGGTGTAATATTTAGAATTACCGCCACATTGGGCTTAAAAGTTGAAATATTATCTAACTGAAAACTACTTAGTTCTAACACATAATAATCAGACGGTTGTTCTAATATGGCGCGTGAAAAACTAAGTCCAACATTACCACAAGCAACGCTAGATTTATTTGCTGTTATTAAAATATGGTTTGCTAACAGCGTTGTTGTTGTTTTTCCATTGCTACCAGTTATAGCAATTATTTTACTTTCTGGATTTTTATGTCTAAAAGCAAATTCTACTTCGGCAATTAACTCAATATTATTTTTAATTACTTCTTGTACAATCTTTGCATTTTGGGGTACTCCTGGGCTAATAATTACCAAATCGCTTTCAAGTATTTCTTGGGTAGAATGTGTATTTTGCTCCCAAGCAATATTATTTTCGTTTAAAGTTTGAGCAAAGGTATCCTTAACTGTTCCGTAATCTGAAACAAATACAGTATAACCCATTTTTTGAGCTAATAATGCAGCAGAAACTCCACTTTCTTTTGCACCTAATATGGAAACCTTTTTACTCAAGTTTTATCTAATTTTAAGAATTAAAAAGAATAAGGCAATAAGCATAATTTGCACAATCCAAAAACGAACAACAATTTTAGTTTCATCAATACCTTTTTTATCGTAGTGGTGGTGCAAAGGCGACATTAAAAACACTCTATTTGCTCTGGCATAATCAACACCTTTTTTCTTTTTTAGATATTTAAAACGTCCTACCTGTATCATTACACTTAGGTTTTCAATTATGTAAATACCACACAATAAAGGCAACATTACCTCTAAACGAAGTATTAAAACCAATGAGGCAACAATACCGCCTAAGGCTAAAGAACCAACATCGCCCATAAATACCTGAGCTGGAAATGCGTTGTACCACATAAACCCAACACAAGCTCCTAAAACAGCGGCACAAAAAATTACCAACTCCCCTACTCCTGGTAAATGCAATAAGTTTAAGTAATCTGAAACAATGAAATTACCTGCCATATATGCCATAACAGTAAGGGCAATCATAGTAATCATTGTAACTCCCGTTGCTAAACCATCCATTCCATCGGTAATATTGCAACCATTAGAAATAAAAGTTACAATTAGCATAACCACAGGTATATAAATTATCCAAGCATATTTATCAGCATCACTGGTAAATAGTCGTAAAAACCAGGCATAATCAAACGAATGATTTTTAAGAAAAGGGAAATAACTTTGAGCTACTCTATCATCAACCATAATGTGATTAGATTGAGTTATATGATCGAATCTTTCAAAACGATTTTGCTCATTATATACAGAAATTTCTGGATTTACTGTTATATTTTTTCGTACAATTACATCATTATTAAAATACAGTGTTGAAGCTACAATTAAGCCCAAGCCAAATTGCCCAATTAGCTTCGACCTTGCTCTTAAACCTCCTTTATCTTTTTTAAATACCTTAATGTAATCATCGTAGAAACCTATAAACCCTAACCAAACTGTAACAGCCAACATTAAGCACACATAAATATTAGAAAAATTACATAAAAGAACCGTTGGAATTATAATAGCACTTAAAATAATTAATCCGCCCATTGTAGGAGTTTTAGCCTTTTGCTCTTCTCCTTGCAATCCCAGTTTTCTTATTTCATCTTTTACTTGAAGTTTATTAAGTAATGCTATTAACTTTCCACCCATTGCCCAACTTATGAACAAAGAAATTAGCAAAGCAAAAACAGCCCTAAAAGAGATGAACCCAAATAAGCCTGCACCACTTAAATTAAAAGTTTCTTGTAAATATGAAAATAAATGATATAACATTTATAGCGTATTTTTTCGTTTTATCTTTTTAGTTTAAATTAAATATTTCCTTAATTATTTTACTATCATCGAATGGATATTTAACACCATTTATTTCTTGATAATCTTCATGTCCTTTACCTGCCACGACAACTATATCTCTTTCGCTTGCAAGTTCAATTGCTTTTTTAATTGCTTCCTTTCTATCTGTTAATCTTTCAATGTTACCATTATTCATTTCAGCAACACCAATCCACATATCATCTAATATTGAGTTAGGGTTTTCTGTTCTTGGATTATCACTCGTAAGCACTACATAATCAGAATTTAGCAAAGCAACCTTTGCCATTAACGGACGCTTAGCTTTATCCCTATCGCCTCCACAACCGATTACTGTAATTATTTTTTGCTTATTTGTTCTCACTTTATTAACTGCTTCTAAAAGGTTTTTAAGTGCATCGTCTGTATGAGCATAATCTACAACTGCCAATTTGCTTGTATGCGGGTCTAAAATTGTTTCAAAACGCCCTTTAGCCCCCTTAACTACACTTAAAGAATTTAAAGTTATATCTTTATCTTTTTTAAGCAAAATAGCAACAGCGTAAGTTACCAACAGGTTATAACAATTATAAACACCAACTATTTGTGTAAAGAACTTGTCATTGTTAAAAGCTAGCTCCATTCCTTCAATAGAGTGGCTTAAAATTTTGGCTTTAAAATGAGCTAAAGCCTTTAAAGAGTAATGATATACAGTGGCTTTTGTGTTTTGCATCATAACCTCTCCATTCTTATCGTCAATGTTGGTAAGTGCAAAAGCCTGTGTTGATAAACTATCAAAAAAAGCTTTCTTAGTGTTAATATATTCTTTGAACGTTTTGTGATAATCTAAATGGTCGTGAGAAATATTGGTAAAAATACCTCCTTCAAATTGCAAACCTTCTATACGCTTTTGATGTATTGCATGCGAGCTAACTTCCATAAAAACATAGGCACAATTTGCCTCTACCATTTCTGCTAAAAGTTGATTCATTTTAAGCACATTTGGCGTAGTGTGTGTTGATGGATATTCTTTATTACCAACACAATACTTAACGGTAGAAATTAAGCCAACTTTTTCATCAAAAAGCGAAAATAAATTGTACAATAGTGTTACAGTAGTTGTTTTTCCATTTGTTCCTGTTACGCCTATTAGTTTTAATTTTGAAGATGGATTATCATAATAATTTTTAGCTAATAATGCTAAAGCTGATGTGGTATTTTCAACCAAAATATAACACACCTTTTCATTTTGATTAAAATAGCTTTTATTTGAGCAAACAATAACTTTTGCCCCATTTTCAATAGCTTTTTCAATGTAATTATGCCCATCAACATTAACACCAATAGTGGCAACAAACACATCGTATTGTTGCACTTCACGTGAATCGAAAGCAATGTTATTTATTAATATTTCTTCGTTAAAATTAACTTTTTGAAGAATTACTACATTTTCTAATATGTTGATTAGCTTTTTCAATCTTATTATTATTGAAGTCTTATTTTAATTATATCTCCGCTATTAAATCTTGAACCAGGAGTTATTGATTGACTAACTACTTTTCCATAGTTTTCAAATTCAACGTTGAGTCCAAAAAGCTCCAAAATATAAATGGCATCTTTTAAGCCCATACCTCTTACGTTTGGTACTTTCTGCGAATCATAAAAATCTCGTCCTAAAAGGCTTAAACCATAATTTTCATCATCAGCAACCACCCAATCTTTATCTGTTTTAACACCAAAAGGAACGCCTATGTATTCTAAAGTTGTTTGTAAATCTTGTGCATAAGCTACTTTGCAATCGGGATTAGAATTAATATTATGACTTTGCTCTAATTCTGAAAAAAGAACCTTAGGTGTTTCCCTATTTAGATAATATTTCTCTGCAATTTCCTTAAAAACAGGTCCTGCCACTTGATTTCCATAATAACCATCTTTGGTTGGTTGATTTACCAATACGATACAAGAATATTTTGGATTTTCAGCTGGGAAAAAACCTGCAAAAGATGCTTGATATATGTGTTTATATCCAATGCCGGGGTTTTCTTCTAACTTTGCTGTTCCTGTTTTACCAGCTAACTGCAAATTCGACAATTTTAAATTCGTAGCAGTTCCATTGTTAACAACACCTATCAAAACCTCTTTAGCTAATTTTGCCGATTCTTCTGAACAAATTTGCTTTACCATTTCTGGTTCTATTTGTTTCACAACATTATTATTATCTAAAATTTTACTTACCAAATAAGGCTTCATATACTTTCCATTATTGGCAATAGCATTATAAAAAGCTAATGTTTGTAATGGCGTAATTTCCGATTCGTAGCCATAAGCCATCCAAGGCACAGAAATTGCCGACCAGCCCTCTTCTCCTTGTTTTCTAACATAAGGTTGTGGTTCGCCTATAATATCAATACCTGTTTTTTGTGATAATAAGAAGTCATCGAACTTCTCTCTAAATCTTTTGTCTCCACCAACCACATCACCAAAGTATTTCATAGCAAATTCGGTTGTACCAACATTAGAAGACTTTTCCATAATTTTTCTAAGTGACAAATATTCACTTTCAGGTCTTTTTGAGTCGTGAACTTCAAAACCGTGGTAGTTTTTATAGCCTTTTCCTACATATATTTTTTCTTCTAATGAAACATTGGTTTCTTCTAATAAAGCTAATAGTGTAGCTATTTTTTGAGTAGAACCAGGAGGCGAGGCTTTTCCAACTGCAAAGTTATAATCCTCGTTATAACTCTGTCCATCTTTAGAAACTTGCAGATTAGCCATTGCCTTAATTTGCCCTGTTTCTACCTCCATAACAACAGCACAACCATAGGTTGCTTGGTGTTTAACAAGTTGCTTACGTAAGGCTTTTTCGGCAATATCTTGCATGTGAATATTAATGGTTGTTTGTATATCTTTACCACGTTTTGGTGTACCCGAAGCATCATAAGCACTTACCCAACCAATATTTTTAATGTGTTCCATAACCATTAATCGTTTTTCTGGTTTTAAAACATCATGATAGCTTTGTTCTAATCCTCTACGAATGGTTTTTTTATCATTATTTTCATCTAAAATCTCTTTTTCATAACCAATTGTTCTTTTAGCTAGTGATTCAAAAGGCACTCTACGTTCATTTTGGCTATTTTCAACAAAGCCTCCGTTCATTCTTCCTTTTCTAAAAATAGGAAAGGTTTTAAGTGCGTTCAATTCATCAACACCTAAGCGTTTTGGTAAGAACATTTGTCCTTGCTTTTGGTGTGTGTTTACTAATTTTTCACGAAACGATTTTTCTAATTTTCTGTAAGCAAACAGGCTATCTAACTTGTAAGCAAGAGAATCTATATTTTTATCAAAAACTTTTTTAGATACTCTACGGCTATCCCAATATGGATTATAAGAAGTAACCGTTGTTGCTAAAGGTTGTAAATCATCAGATAAAATATCTCCTCTAACACCTGAAACTATTCGGTTATCAATTTTTTCATAACTCTGTCTTTTTTCAGCACCCGAAACGTTCAAATAAAGAATTTTCCCAAGTACCAAAATGCAACAGCCAACACAAATAGCACAAACTAAAGCAATACGATTATTTGATTGTTTTTTAAATTCCTTGCTTGTCATAGTAAATAATTTTCAGGGGTTCATCAGAATAGTCTAAATCCATATTTTTCACTTCATTCAATAGGCTTGAATGCTTAAAAAGCTCAACTTCTTCTACTTTCAAAGCAGTATGTTCTGCTCTTAGTTTGCCAATTTCTTCTTTTAAGTTTTGTATAGCAATACGTTTATTATTAGCTTGATGAATAAAATATAGAGATACCAATAACAAGGCAAACACAATAATTGAAAGCTGAGAATATTTTAATACATCATTAGAGGAAATATTAATTTTCGGCTTTTTAATATTCGGTTTGGTCAAATTTCTTTTTACAGTTGTTAATTTTCTTTTTGGCATGGTTTAGGTCTTTTCGGCTATTCTTAATTTTGCACTTCTGGCTCTTTTATTTACTTTAATTTCTTCATCTGAAGGAATTATTACTTTTTTATTTATTGGTTTAAAGGAAGTTTCAAATCTTCCGTATAGGTCTTTCTTTGGCTTTCCATTAAAAGTGTTTGTTTTTATAAAATTTTTGACAATCCTATCTTCAACAGAATGATAACTCATAACCACTAATCTTCCATTTGGCTTTAATATTTGAGCTGCTTGTAATAACATTTCTTTTAAAGCCCCCATTTCGTCATTAACCTCAATTCTAATTGCTTGAAATACTTGGGTAGTTAGTTTTTCATCTTTAGAAAATTCTTGTAAAATATTTTTTAACTCAAAAGTTGAAGCAATAGGACGTGAAGCAATAAGTGTTCTAGCTAATTTGCGAGAAGCTCTTACATCTCCATAATAAAAAAGCACATCAGCTAGCTTTTCTGCTGAATAAGTGTTGATAACATTTTTAGCAGAAAAATCGGATGCTTGATTCATTCTCATATCTAAATCATTATCAAACCTGAAAGAAAAACCACGTTCAGCCGAATCGAATTGATGAGAAGAAACTCCTAAGTCTGCTAAAATGCCATCTACTTTTAAAACACCATTAAGTTTTAAAAACTTTTTAAGAAACCGGAAATTTGCTTGAACTAAAGTGAAGTTATCATTTGGTAAAGCATTTTTGTAAGCATCTTCATCGCAATCGAATGAAAAAAGATGACCACTTTCATCTAATTTTTTAATAATTACTTTAGAATGACCACCACCGCCAAAAGTACAGTCAACATAAATACCATTTGGCACTATGTTTAGGGCTTCAATACACTCATTGAGCATTACTGGCGAATGATAATTAGTCATTAATTTTTCACTTTAAAAGACACAAATAAATGTTCAAAAAAATTGTATTTTACAGTAGTTTCAATTCACGAAAAACTATAAAAAACAAAATCAATGAACTTTAATTGTAAATATTTCGAGAAGAATAATTTCTTGCTCAAAACACAATTACACTCAAAAATGAAAAAAATTTTGTAGAAATTAAAACCCCTAAAGTAACAGCTTTAGAGTATTAACAATAGGAGCTTCCACCTATAAGACTTACCAACAACAATGAATCTAAAATGAGGAAAAACAAGGCGGTTTTAAACAGCAACTAACAAGAAAACAAACAAAAAAAGGAATTATCAACATTTTTTATCAACAATTAATATTGTTTTAAAAAATTAAAGTAATTACTAACAAAAATTGTAACTTTTCAACTTTAAAGAAAAAGTAGTTAAAATACTTATTTAAGAAGCAAATAAGTAAAATTATATATTCAGAATGGGTACAACAAATTTAGTCATAAAAAGGTGTATTTTCTAATTTTATGTAATATTTTTTAGTAAAGGACAGAAATGTAATTCTTAAACGCAAGTAAATAAACTCTCCTTGAAATTAATCAATTTCAAGGTAGTTTACTATCTTATTTTTACAACAAAAATCGATATTTTCAATTTTTGAGCAATAAACACTCAGCTAATCTTTCTAAATCACCATAATCGCATATTAAGTCCTTTTTCTCAACTTCTTAAAATAACTAGAATCTAAGAAATATAACATTCTAACAGATAAACCTTTTTGAATAGGGCTGTTAATCATATCTTCAAAACTATTCAAGTATCTATCTTCAAGTTCAAAATTGCTTCCAACAATGTTATTTTTCCAAACTACACTAAGTTCACTACCGGGTGCAAAAACCCAACGGTAAGCAATATCAACGGTAAAAGCGTGAAAATTCACGTCTCTTATTTCTTTGATTTCTTCGCTTACTTCTACCGCTTCAAACAAACCATTTTCAGTATTCAAAACTCCTAATTGCTCATAACGAGTGATTGTCCAATCGTGACGAATACGAGTTTTTAAAACCATTCTGTTATTAATTACATAATCGAATTGTAAAAGTGGAACAACTTTTCTTACGTCTCTTATTCCAAAAGGAATACCATCTATATGCTCATCGAAAGTTCCAGCATAAGCTGTTTCGTTATTGCTTTTGTATAAATTAAGGCGAGGTACGATTAGTAATTTACTTGTTGGCTGAAACCTTGGAGAGATATTGACATTCAATGCCCAACGGTTGGGTTCATCGAACCAACGATAATTCCAATTAATATCAAAAGCAAAAGGCTTGCTATAATTAGATGAAAAGAAGGCATTCCAAGTAAAATTTTCTGGAAATTGATAAAAAGTTTCAAAATCGAAAACCCTTGGTTCAAAAAAATCAAATGTTTCAACAGGTTCAATAGTTAAACCAGTTCCCATTGTATGAAATGAATTGGTGGTGGTACGTGCAAACCCACTAATAGCAAAGTTGGTAAATTTATCGGGAAAAAATAATCTTTCGTAAACTACATTTACATTGCTGTATAAATTGTTTACTTTCCAAAAAGGCTCATAAATATTATACCCAACTTCGGCAAACCAAACTTTTTCATTGGGACTAAATAAAAATCCTAAATCATTTGGGTCGTATTTATCACTTTCAATTCCATAGTATAAAGTAGATAAGAAATTTCCACTTATCTTGTTTATTGAAGCACCAGCTTTATAGCCTAAGTCGGGTTCTTCAAAATCGCCTCCTATTTTTTGGCTCAAAGCCAACTCTGTTCTAAAGCTATACTTATTGTCTTTACTTACAAAATTACTGTTGAAACCAGAAACATTAGCATCATAAAAATCTTCATCAAATCGTTTTACATTAGTATTTGTAATAGTTACCGATGAATTACCAGGTAAATCTTGATCCAAAACAACAATATTATAATTCGTATAAGGCGATGTTTTAAATTTTCTTAGTTCGTTAGTTTCTGTGTTTGTAATTTCGGCAAAAGAGCTTCCTTCAAACGCATTAAAAATACCAATTCCAAGTCCTCCTGAAGTTCTTCCTGAAACCTTGGTAGCATTTAGTAATTGATTACTGATAGGATTTGCAGATACAATCTCATTTTCTTCCAAATTATTATAAACCTCTCCTCTTTTCAGAGGCGTTCCTCCTATTCTTCTCGAATAAAACAAACCAGCCTTATTGAATAGCTCAGTTCCTTCGGTAAAAAACTGTCTATTTTCATTAAATCTTTGTTCAAAAGGCGAAAGATTTAGAAAAACATCATCGAAAATGACTTGTGAAAAATCTGGAACGAGTGTCATATCCAAGGTAAAGGCATCGTTAATTCCATATTTTACATCCATTCCAGCGGCATAATTGGTAGAAAAATCTTTTGCATCTGCTGCTTCGTTTGGAAAATGATTTACGCCTAGCGTTAAATATGGAAAAAACTGAAGTCTTAAAGGTGCTTTTATATTTTCAATCCCTTCAACTATTCCTGCTTGGTTTATAAATCCATCAATATCGGGTTTTACTGTATTCCAAGAAGATAATTCACGATTTAATCTACGATTTCTCCAAAAATGCAACCCCCAAGTTTGCTTTTCTTTAGTAGGAAACCTTAAAGCTGCGTAGGGTATTTTCATTTCTACAACCCATTCATTTTCACTTACTTGTACTTCAGACTCCCATACTGCATTCCAAGCAAAATCTTCACTTTGACCTGAATATTTTGCTTCTAATTGTACACCAGCCGCCGTAACAAAAAAACCTAAACCATTAGTCCCCTCGTTGTAAGCATCAACCAATATACCAAACCAATCAGCATTTCCCGAATCGTCTCTTTCTGTTAAGTAGGTAAAAATTTGTTCATTTTCAGTCATTACACCCAATACATACAAAGCATCGTCATTATACAACAGCTTTACTTTTGTGTTTTGTTTTGACTTTTCTCCAGGATTAGGTTCAATTTGAGTAAAATCAGTAGCCCAATCAACTAAATTCCATACCTCGTCAGAAGCATTTCCGTCAATTTTAGGAACTTCATTCGTTAAACGATTAGTTTTATAAGTATTTCTTTCAATAGTTTGGGCAACTACTGATATTGAGCTGAAAAAAATATAGGTTGTAAAGTAGAGCCAAAGTTTTTTCATAAAAGTTGATTAATAAGTATTAATTGCGAGAAATTTAAAACAATTAATTTATAATTTTACAAATATGTTTAAATTAAACTTTTCTTAACACGAAACAAAACTATATTATATCCAAAAAGTTTTGAATGCTAATTATAAATTAGTAACTTTATACGGCACGAAAACTATATAAGTTGTTTAGATTAGAATTCAAAGTTTTAAAAATTGTAATAGTACTCTCTTTTGTAGTTTTAATAGCTTCTTGCTCGGGTTCCAGAGCAACCAGTTGCCCTACATTTGACACAAAAGATATGCGAAAAGCACAAGTAAAGCAACGCAAGAATGCCACAAGAACACCTTCTAACTGGGCAAGCAAAAGCAAAGTAAAAGTAGTTGACGAAAAGAAAGCAAGAAAGAAAAACAAGTAGCTATTAAGTTAAAAATTCAAACTCAAAATGTTGAGCAAAGTACTTTTTCAATAATAATTGTACTTCACTAATATCTACTTTTTCGCCAATTTCATTTTCAATTGATGTGACTCCCTTATCGGTTATTCCACAAGGCACAATATGATTAAAATAATCTAAATTGGTATTAACATTTAATGCCCAACCATGCATTGTTACCCAGCGACTTGCTCGCACGCCCAAAGCACAAATCTTCCTTGGATTAGCTTCATCAATCCAAACACCTGTAGCACCTTTTATTCTAAAACCTTTTAAGTTATAATGTGCAATTGAACTAATTATAACCTCTTCCAAAGTACGCAAATATTTTCCTAAATCTGCATAAAAATTATGCAAATCAATAACTGGGTAGCCAACAATTTGCCCCGGACCATGATAGGTAATATCTCCTCCTCTATTTATTTTAAAAAACTCAATTCCCTTATTTTTTAAGCCTTCATTTTCTAAAAGTAAATTAGCTAAACTACCTGTTTTTCCTAAAGTATATACATGAGGATGTTCACAAAAAAGCAAATAGTTGGGTGTGGCTTGTCGATTTTCATTATCTACTTTTCTATTTAGAAGTTTAATATCAACTATTTTTTTATATACTTCTTCTTGAAAATCCCAAGCATCTTT
>JAHDDA010000052.1 GCA_020629595.1 Chitinophagales bacterium | reverse complement strand
AATAAAACATACAAGCCTATTGGATGTCCAAATAATTGTGGTTGATTATCGAGTGTTTGTCCGTTCATTATAATTAGATTTTAAGAATGTGAGATAGTGAGATAATAAGAATGTGAGATTTTTAGAAAATTTCCGCTTAAAAATAGGAAGTTAATTTTTAATTATCGAAAATAGTGGAGTTTAGTTTTCGTTCTTCGGCATAAAAAGAAAAAACCCCAAACTTACCTAAGTAAATTTGGGGTTTAGAACTTATAAATCTATCAAGTTAAATAATTTAGTCAAAAGATAGGCTAAACCTGATAGATTGAAAAATATTGATTATTGTGGTGTTAAAGTTACATTACCTTCATCAGCGTAACCAGTATCATACCAGTGGTAGAAAATTACACCTGTTTCAGGATCGAAAGTAATTTCATCTACCAAAATTTCACAACAAAACTGATCTGAAACTGGAGCAACAGATAAAGTACCACAAACATCGGTAATAGTAGTTGTACGTGGAGAAGTACCATAGTAACCTACGTACCAAATACCCCAAGCACCACCAGTAATATCTTCAATTTCGTAATTACCACCACCTAAATCGGTTAAAGTAATTTCATCATCATATTGTACTGGACCATAATCGGTGTATAAAATATCACTAAAACGTGAGTAAGTTCCACTTAAATCAGAAGCACAAGCTGCATTAATTGTTACTGTTTCTGCAGAACGGAAAGTTCCAGCAGAAGTAGCTAAATCAAAAACAAAAGTAAACGCATCACCCGCAACAACATCTGAACTTGCAATACCTAAACCACTACATACTTCATCTAAAGTGAATGATAAATCTGCTGGTAAAGCAATTCCTGAAGCGTGCTCTACCAAATCGCCACCATTAAGACTTTTAAAAACAGTAACACTATTTACTGCTTGAGCACTTGCATCATCTGCCATTAAAGAAAAACCAGATTGCGAACTGCTTAAACTTACAATATCAAAAAAACCAGGCACATTTGGATTAGTTGCTGTTTTAATGGTTGAGCCTCCAGCAAAATCCAAATAGTCTTCTGATTCACAGGCTGAAAATAGCATTATAAATGCCATAAATAGCCCAAGAAATTTTATATTTTTCATTCTTATTTAATTTTAATTATTTAATAGATTTTGAGACTATGAGAAGTTTAGACCAATAGATTTTTTCTCAAAATCTAATTGTCTAAATTTCTCAAAATCTAATTTTTACTGATCCCACCAAACTTTATCAGTTAAACCTGCACTTGGTAAATTAGCACCATTGTACAAACGTTCTGCTTGTGGATAAGGCATTCTTGTTGGAATTTGTGTAAGTGTTGCATTAGCTGCAATATTTAAAGAAGGAATACCTTTTCTTCTCCAATCATTATATACTTCAACCTGTGTGTAAAGAGCAATATACTTGTGTGTCATTATTGTTTCTAAAGAAATTGAACCTGAATCTTCACTTGCTTGTTCTGCTAAGTAAGCCGATGTATCGCCATCACCAAACATTTCAACAGAAGCTGTGACAGCTTCATTATGTGCAGTTGCAGCACGTGCTGCATCACCTGTTTGTAAAGCTGCTTCAGCTTCAATAAATTTAGCCTCAACATAAGTTGCTAAGTAAATTGGTGTATTTGGTCCAGAAAATCCTGGTCCAGTAACAGATTTACCATCTTCAGAAGAACCAGGAGCTGCACCAGAAAACTCACCATTAGCATCTACAGTAAAGTAAGCTGCCATACGAGGATCTCCTAAACTAGCCATTAAATCAACTAATGTTCCTCCAGCACTCATATAACCTTCACGTTCAAAAGCGTTGAATAACCACCAAGGGTTTCCATTTGCTTGAGCATCACCAAAAGTTAATTTAGCATCATCGGCAGAACTTGTAAAAGTACCTGCATCTAATGCAGATAAAGCTTCACTATAAGCACTACTGCTAACTTCACTTTTGTGAATAGAATAACGTGCTTTTAATAAATTGATATATTTTTTCCACATATCAATATTACCTCCAAAAATCATATCATCACTACCAGGCATTATACCAGCATTTTCACTATTAAAATCTGCCATTGCCGAATCTAATAGAGTAAAAATTGAAGCATAAACATTTTCTTGAGAATCGAATGTTGGCTTTAAGTTATCAGCACCTTGTAATGCATTACTCCATGGAATATCATTGAATAAATCAGTTGTAATACCTAAAGTAGCTGCCTGAACTACTTTTGCAATACCAGCATAGTGTGGAATTGTTCCATCAGCCGTTGCTTTATCAATTATTACTTTACAATCGTTTAAACAATCGGCATAAGTAGTTGCCCAAACATTATCTACATCTGTTTCGGTAATACTGTAACGTTCAATTACATCATACTGTCTATCAGTTCCTGAACTTTGCTGCATCCACATAGAAGTGGTACGTGCATGGTCATCACCATGTACCATTGTCATAGCAAACTGGGCACTTGGTAATAATAAATCTACGCTTACATCTGGTATAAGTGTTGGATCTTCGTTTATACTATTATCTACACAACTTTGTAAACCAAACAATAAGGCAAAAGCTAATGCAAATGTTATTTTATTTATGTATTTCATTTCAATATTAATTTTAAATGGTTAAGAAATTAGAATTTAGCTTGTAAACCTAAGGTAAAACCTTTAGTATTTGGCATATTGAAATAATCTAAACCAAATCCAGCAGTTTGACCAGTTAAATTGGTTTCTGGATCAATACCTGTATATGGTGTGATTAATAATAAGTTTCTACCAGTAACATTTAAACTCAAATCTGTAAATCTCATTTTTTCAGTTATAGACTTTGGTAATGAGTAAGATAATGTTATTTCACGTAAACGGAACCAAGATGCATCTTCTACAAAAGTTTCAGAAACGCTACCAAAACCACCACCGTTTCCTTGGTACCAAGCTTGGTCTAAAGGAACAGCAACTGTATTAGCAGAACCATCTGTAACTGCTTCTAAAACACCATCGTCATTAGTATCGCCTAAAGTACCAGCTACACCATCGAATACAATAATTTCACCACGATTTTCAGTTAAAGCACTAGCACCAAAGAAAGTTAAAGCACCTTTTGTACCATTCCACATGTCACCACCTTTTTTAATATCTAATAAAGCTGATAATGAAACTCCAAAAGCAGAGAATGTGTTACGAATACCCATATTCCAATCTGGGTTTGGATCTCCTAATACGCCTTCTTCTGGATCTAATATTGGATAACCGAAATTAGAACTTTGTGGATTATTTTCAATTACTAAGTTGCCTGCATCATCACGTAACCACTGACCTCCGAAAATAGTACCGAAAGCATAACCAGCAACAGCTCTAGATTGAATACCAGTAAAACCAGATAATCCAATAGATTCAACACCATCTGCTAAAGCAGTTACTAAGTTTCTATTTCTTGAAAAGTTTACTTCTGAATACCACTCAAAGTTTTTTGTTTTTACAGGCGTACCTGTTAATACTAACTCAAATCCTTTATTTTGAACTGTTGCAGCATTTTGATAAAATTCTGCTGAACCACTAGCTGGTGCTGTTGGTACGTATAATAATACTTTTCTTGATTTTTGAACATAATAAGCCATATCTGCTGTTAAGCGTCCATTGAAGAAACGTAAATCAGTTCCAACTTCAAAAGAAGCTTGACGTTCTGGCTCTACAGCTGGGTTACCAATTGATGTTGATACTGTATATCCTGGAGTTCCTAAGAATGGGAAACCTAATGTACCTAAGTAACCACCACCAAAGCTTGAAGTTACATAACCATTGCTTGTTGCATATCTTCCTGGAGGAATACCTACATCTGCATAAGATAAACGTAATTTACCAAAAGAAAGGTATTTGTTATCTGTTAAACCTAAAGGCTCAGTAAATACAAATGATAAACTTGCGGCTGGATACCAGAAATATGGTTTTCTATCACCAAATGTTGATGAAGCATCTCTACGAATACTTGCATCTAAGTAAACTGTACGAGCAAAATCTAATTTTAACTGTGCAAAAATACCACTTAACTCATCACGTCCAGTAAAATCACCAGACTCTGCTTGGTTTATAGTTGCAACATTTACCATATTATAAAAATCAGGCACAATTAAATCATCTCCAGTTTGAAATAAGTTGTTCACATAATTATTTTGGTAACTGTGTCCTAAAAGTAATGAACCTCCTAAATCATCAGTAAATTTTTGGCTTAATGTAACTAAAAGGTCACTAGTGTATTTTTTAAAGAAATAAGCATCTTCAACTATTCTACCTCCTGGATAAGAACGAGAACCAATAGCAAATATTTGTTGACGACGATCTGAGTAAATATCAAACCCTGCACGATAAGTAATGTTTACGAAATTTAACGGATCAATGCTTGTTCCTACATTACCAAACACACGATTTACATCATCAGTAAATGGGTTTTGGTTAATTGTCCAAAATGGATTATCATATCCACTTCCTCCACGATAATTACGTTGCGAGCCATCTGCGTTTAAGTATGCTTCTGTTGATTCTACATCTGTTTCACCATTTGTGTTATCGAAACTAGGTGGTGTACGTAATAAACCTAACATTACACCCGATAGGTTAGAACCTTGTTGAACTCTACGACCTCCAGATTGAGTATAATTTACAGAACTAAATACTTTCACTTTATCAGATAAAGATGCATCACCTTTTACTTTAATAGTGTTTCTTGCGAAGTTACTTAAAGGTACAATACCATTTTTATTTGAACGTCCAATACCTAAGTAATAGCTTGCTTTATCAGAACTACCTGATAAACTAATGTGATGTTCATTTCCTACTCCTGTTTGGTAAAAATCATCAACATTGTTAATTACTGGAATAACTGTTGAACTAGCATTAGGATCATCTTTGTGTACAATTAATCTGTCTCCAGTAATTGGATTATAATCAATAGCGTTTCCATCAGCATCTGTTGCTCCTTCTTGTACAAAGCGTAAATCAGATAACAATGGTCCCCAAGAACTACCCTGCCCAGTTGATGGTCCTTGATAATTTCCACCAGAACCTTGTCCATACATATCGTTTAGCTCAGGCATTTTGTTCACTTGGTCAAAAGTAACAGCACCAGAGTATGTTACATTTAATCCTCTTTTTTTACCTTTTCCGCCTTTTCCACTTTTTGTAGTAATAACTACTGCACCTTCCGAAGCCTGTGTTCCGTACAATGCTACTGCTGTAGGACCTTTCAATATGTTAATGTCTTCAATATCGTTAGGGTTAATATCAATCATACGGTTTGAATAAGCAACCCCTGCTGTTGTTCCTTCTGTTGAGAAAGTTGAGTTATCTAAAATAACACCATCAACAACAAATAAAGGAGATCCTGAACTAAGTGATGAATTACCTCTAATCTTAATAGAAGCACCACCACCTGGCGAACCAGAAGATTGAGTTACCTGAACACCTGCAGATTTAGAAGCTAAAGCACTAACTAGGTTTTGCTCACGTGCATTTGTTACATCATCAACTTCTACTTTTTGTGTTGCATAACCTAAGGCTTTTTTCTCTCTGGCAATACCCAAAGCAGTTACTACAACCTCATCCATTCCTACAACATCTTCTTTAAGTGTTACATCAATCACATTTGATGCACCTAAATCTAAAATTTGAACTAAATAGCCAATGTAGCTGAATGTAAGTTGTTCTGTTCCATCTGGAACATCTAGGGAGTAATTCCCATCAAAATCAGTAATGGTTCCTATTGTTGAACCCTTTGCTACAACGTTTACCCCTATTAATGGCTCGCCATCTTCATCGATAACCGTTCCAGAAACAGCACGTTGTGCCTGTAATGATATGCAGGTTACGCACATCAATAACAGTAGTAAGTACAGTTTTTTCATAGCACTTTTTTTGTTAAAGAAATATTAATTTAAACTGCTAAAATATTTAAAAAAAACTTAACAGCCAATTATTTCTTTCAACAATTACAATGTTGAGAGAAATAACAATGCTTTATAATCAATGCTTGTGCCAATTAATATTCTGCTTTTTAAGGACTATCTATTGACTATTATTACTTTCTTAATTGAAATATAAGATGATAATTTATAAAGAGGAATACTTGACTTTGTTGAATCAATGTTAACTAAAATTTGACAATTTCTTTATCATAACTGTCTTTTATACAACTGAATAGTGTTTTCTAATCCATAGTAAAGTGCATCACTAATGAGTGCGTGTCCAATAGAAACTTCTTGTAAATATGGAATTTTTTCACTAAAATAGGCTAGGTTGTTCAAATCTAAATCGTGTCCTGCGTTTACACTTAAACCTATTTTAAACGCATACTCTGCTGATTTAATATAATCAAAAATTGCATTTTCTTTATTCTCATTATAATTTTCAGCATAAGGTCCGGTGTATAACTCTATTCTATCGGCATTAATTTCTTTTGCTTTGTTTATAAAATCAAGGTTATTTTCCATAAACAAAGAAACTCTGCAACCAGCTTTGTGCAATCTATCAATTACTTCTTTTAAAAATATTTCATTGTTAATTGTGTTCCATCCTGCGTTTGAGGTTAATACATTAGGTGGGTCTGGCACCAATGTACATTGCTCAGGTTTTACAGCTTCAACCAGTTTCAAAAACTTTTCATTTGGATAGCCTTCAATATTAAATTCAGTAGTAATATGATTTTTTAAATCATAAACATCCTGATATTTGATGTGTCTTTCATCGGGACGAGGATGAATGGTAATTCCATCAGCACCAAACCTTTCACAGTCTTTTGCTACTTGAATAAGATTAGGAACATTCCCCCCACGAGCATTACGTAGCCAAGCTACTTTATTAATATTTACTGAAAGTTTTACTGACATAAATTTCTATTCTTTGATTTTAAATCCCCCCAAACAAATAAATTTTTATTTTATTAAAATAATTTTCATATATTTGAGATAGAAGTTTTTTCTAAGCAAAAGATACCGTTAAATAAATAAAGCAACCGTTAAATAAAGTAATTTATGGTATAACACCTAAAAATTCTACCTTTGAATAAGTTATTGATTTATGTTATCCAATTAAAGTCCCTAAGCTTTTAAGGACACACTTCATACTGTTAAGTATTTAAGATAAACCATTCTTTAAAGGCATTTAACTTTATTCCTTTAATTGTTACTTTGTGTTGAAGTGTGTTCCTTTTTCTTTCCTTCATTGCCAAAAATCCCGATAATAAAAACATCAAAGTTATGGATAATGTTTTATTTTTGAAATATGATAAAACTATCCGCAATAATTATTGATGATGAAGAAAAGGCAATAAATAATTTGACTTACAATATTAATCAATTTTGTTCCACTAAGGTTGAATTAATAGCAAGTACAACTAATCCTGTTGAAGGTATAAAATTAGTAAAACAACATAAGCCTGATATTTTGTTTTTAGATATTCAGATGCCTATTATTAATGGATTTGAAGTACTTAATGAATTACCTAACTTTTATTCTTTTTTGGTATTTGTAACTGCACACTCTCAATATGGAATTAGAGCTGTGAAAGCGAGTGCTTTTGACTATCTACTCAAACCCATTGATCCAATAGAATTTTCAGCTACCATAGATAGAATGTATGACTTATTTCACAAGATGAAAAATAAAGGTTTAACGGTTGAAATTAATAGAACCGCACTTTCATTATTAAAAAACAATTTATCAAGCAAAGATGCCCCCAATGAAATAATGATTCCCCAAAAAGACTTAATGAAAAAAGTTAAGGTAAGCGATATTTTATATATTTCTGGTGATGCCAACTATGTAACTATTCATACAAAGTTAGGAAAGAGTTATGTGGCAGCTAAAACCCTTAAAGTGTATGAGGAAATTTTGGATGAAAAACTTTTTGTAAGAATTCACAAATCATTTTTGGTAAACAAACAGTATGTAAAAGGTACAACAAAAAAAGAACAACACTACGTAATATTAAAGAATGACGCAGAACTACCAATAGCTCGCCGCCGTTTAAAAGCTGTACTAAATAGCTTATAAAATTATGTGGCTTCGTTTACTTTATATAGTTCTATTACTTGCAAATTTAAAGAGCAATGCACAAACTCCTAAAGTTACAAAAGTACTAGAAGGACAATTGCCAAGTGAAAAAGTTTGGTGTACTTACCAAGACAAACTTGGCTATTTGTGGATTGCCACTTCTGCTGGTCTTTGTAGGTATGATGGTAGTGAATTAAGAATTTTTACCAAAGAAGATGGCTTATGGTCTAATGGAATTACATGGCTTTCGGAAACTGATAAAGGCGAATTACTGGTTGTATGTTACAAAAAAGGATTGAATTTAATTGAAATACAGCATAAGCCCAAAATAAAGACGTTTGAAAAATTCCCTTTAAATTACGATGTATTTTTAAAAGAAGATGTTATAATTAAACAGCATTGCTATAATAAAATTAATGCTGACACAACTAATTGGTACACCCAAAAAAAGGCTTTACCAACAAGAATTTTGCCTTACAAAGATGATAAAATACTAGTAAATAGCAAGTTAGGCTTAACTGAAGTAAATATACGCACAAAAAAAGAAAAACTATTATTCAATTATCCCAGTGATTCAGGATTTTACGCATTACATATACCTAACAATAACAATGTCTTTATCGGTTCGGTAGGTAATATTTATCACTTACATAATTTTGAGCTAAAAGAAAAGTACCAACCTGGTCTTCCTGAAAAACTCAATATCAATTGCCTCATCACAGATAAAAATAATAATATTTTTTGTAATGTTGCCCAAAAAGGTATATATGTTAAGTTGAACAATCAAGATTTTTTTGAACCACTAAAAGGGCATTCTGAATTAAATAGCACTTTTAATCACTTTATGTTAGATAATTGTGGAAACATCTGGGCTTCTTCAATGGGCAAAGGGCTTTTTTTAATCCATAATTCTTCGATTTTAAACTACGAATGTAAAAAACAAATAACTGCTTCTGAAATACAACAGTTATGCTATGTACCATATACAAATGAATTATTTGTAAGCGGTTTATATGATATGTATTTATTTAAAGATAACAATACTTTTCCATTAAACTTCCCTAAAGTTAACAAATTAGAAGTAAATATTAACTCCTTAGAAGCAGTTGGTAAGAATATTATTGGAGGCAAACATCTTTTAAACCTTAATAAAACTATTAAACCTAGTGTAAGTCCTATTACTTTGTATTTAAAGGATGTAAGACAGATAAACAAATCTTCTTTTAATTCAAAAAATGTATGGATAACAGAACATTACAAACATTATAGTAAATATGCGGTTATTGATAATTCATTTGAAAATCAAAAAAAGATTTATTTACCTAAAATTTTAAAGCCACATATCAAAGAACCCTTTTACATAGGCAATAACAACATTTGGCAAGCAACTAGAACTGGATTAATTTTTACCCCAATTAATAGCAACAAACTATACAATTCCGAAAAAGACTCTACCAACTTTTTCAATGGCTTATTTCAAAATACGGTAATAAATAAGATTTATGCGTTTACACCAGATAGCATTTGGTTTGCAACAGACGAAGGGTTGTTTGGAAGAATAAACGACCAATGGCACGCTTTACCTCACAACAAAAAACTAAAAAGTAAAAACGTAAAGGATATTACTTTCGACAATGAAGGAAATGTTTGGTTTGTTACCCAAAAAGAACTGGGATATTACGATTATAAAAATCTACAAATTTTTAATGAGCAATGTGGCTTCATTCAAAAAGAATTTAGCTATGTAGAATATGATACGCATAAAGAAAAGGTAATTGTTGCTAATGTAAACGGAATGTCAATGGCAAAAAAAGATGACCTACTAAATTATTACAACTTAAAAAAAGAAGATTTTACAATTACAAGCATTAGTATTGATAGTATAACAATTAACAATTGGAATAAAATACAATTAACGGCAGATAATGAAGAAATTACTTTTAAAATGTCATTACTCAATTTTGCCTCTTTACAAAAGCCATATTTTGAATATAAACTGAATAATAATGATTGGATAAAAATGGATAAAGGCGAATTAAGTCTTAGAAATTTAAAACACAATGACTACACCATTCAATTTAGGGCAAGCAAAGACAACATAAACCACATTTACGCTAATAAAATAAAATTTAAAGTTTTACCAAATTTTTATCAAACAAGACTATTTCTTACGCTTATGTTTTTATTAGGTATGTTACTAATTGCATTAGCAGCCTATTTTATCATAAAGCGAAACAAAGAGATTGCCAATGAA
Organism: Chitinophagales bacterium; assembly: GCA_020629595.1. Classification (GTDB taxonomy): domain Bacteria; phylum Bacteroidota; class Bacteroidia; order Chitinophagales; family UBA2359; genus JAHDDA01. The sequence continues at coordinate 1,499 of JAHDDA010000052.1, read as the reverse complement.
AAAATTGCAACCAATAAAAGAATCACTTTTTTAGAACAAAGAGCCTTAACAGCTTCAATGAACCCACACTTTATATTTAATGTATTAAATGCAATTCAAGAATTAATTCAAAAAGATGATGTATTAACAACCAATCACTACATTGCTAAATTTGGGCAGCTAATTAGGCTCTACCTCGATTCTTCTTTGGAGGCAAATGTTACAGTTTATGATGAAATAGAAAGGATTGAGTTATATTGTGAAATGGAAAAACTACGTTTTGGCGATAAAATAAAGTATCAAATTAATATTGATGAAGAAGTAGATAGTGAATTTTTTCTAATGCCTGGTATGAGTTTACAACCCTATGTAGAAAATGCCATAAAGCATGGAATACAACCCAAAGGAGAAGGCGAAATTATAATAAACTGCTTTATCATAGATGATGATGAACTTATTTTTGAAATAATAGATAATGGAGTGGGTTTACAAAATAGTAAGAATTATCCCAAAACAGATGGTTTACAGCTTGCTAGCCAATTAACCAAAGAAAGAATTACACTTTTTGGTGCTGAACAAGGTAAATCTGGTAAAGTAATTTATAAAGACAACCAACCTAGTGGCACTATTGTAAAAATTATTTTACCTATTATTGAAATTGATTAATTATTTACCGCTTCTCCCAACTGAATACGCCACAAATCAGCATAAATGCCATTTTGGGCAACTAAACTATCGTGATTGCCCGACTCGACAACCCTTCCGTTATCTAATACAATAACTTTATTCGCATTTCTTATAGTTGACAAACGGTGAGCAATAATGATAGCCGTTTTCCCTTCGGAAAGTTGATTTAAGTTTTGCTGAATAGCCTTTTCTGTTTCGGTATCAACGGCACTTGTAGCTTCATCTAAAATTAAAATTGGAGCATCTTTTAAAATAGCTCGTGCAATACTCAAACGTTGGCGTTGTCCACCCGAAAGTTTTATACCTCGTTCGCCAACAATACTATCATATTTATTTGGCAAGCTCATAATAAAACTATGTAATTCTGCTTTTTTAGAAGCATCAATTATCATTTCATCAGATAAATGTGGCATTGAATAGGCAATATTTTCTCGCACCGTTCCATGAAATAAATAAACGTCTTGGCTTACCAAAGCAATATTTTCTCTAAGCGATTTTAGACTAAATTCTTTTATGTTTTTTCCATCAATTAAAATTCCACCCTCGTTTACATCATACAAACGTAAAAACAGTTTTATAAGCGTGGTTTTTCCTGCACCAGTTTGCCCAGCAATTCCAATACTTGTTTTGGCATTTATGTCTAAATCTATATTTTTTAAAATAGGAATGTCTGAAGAATAAGCAAAAGAGACATTCTGTAAAGCAATATCACCTTTTAATTTTTCAGGCACAAAAGCATTTTCGGGTTCTTGAATAGTAGAAGGAGCATCCATTAAGCCAAAAACCCTACGAGTTGAAGCTCTTGCTCGTTCAAACTCATCGAAAATACGCCC
>JAHDDA010000051.1 GCA_020629595.1 Chitinophagales bacterium | reverse complement strand
TTCATTGTCTTTAAAAGTTCGGAGAGCTTTTTCGGCTGGGGAGTAGTTGAGGAAAAGCTCCAAAACTTCTTTTGTTGGAATTAACCTATTTTTGTATTTATCAAACAGTTCATTTTTAACATCCATATTTTTTTCATACAAATATTTTAGTTCATCATAATCTTTTTGTGCTTCTAAATTCTCTCTACGAAAAGAATCCTTAAATAACTCCCAGTTTTTATATTTTAATTTATGCTGTTTTTCGAGTAAGTTTAACTTTTTCGATATATCAGTTTTTTCGATTTCTAATTTTTGCAGTTCATCATTTAAAAATTCAACTTCTCTTTGATTGTTAGGTGCAATCTTCTGGAAGAAAGAATACCCATTTTCAATAAAATTGATTTTAATTAAGTTTTCATTCTTCTCAAACGCCGAACGCATCAATTTAGGTTGAGTAACTCGAATACCTCTTGAGCTTAAAAATTCGGTATCTAATTTATTGGCAGAAGCCGCTGCACCAAAAGTTATGGCTTCAAAAATATTAGTTTTACCTGCTCCATTTGCTCCAATAAATACATTTAGCCTTGCTAACTTAAATTTTAACTTTTCAATAGATTTAAAATTTTCTATGTTTATGCCTTCTATCATTTTTTACTTGTAGTAACAAAGTTAGTTTAATTTGTTTTTTGCCAAAAATCCTCCTCTAACAATGTCTCTGCTTATATAAAATTATTAATAAGTTCAAATTTTTCATAGCAGGACATTGTTAGGCTCAAAATGAGTAATAATCAAAACTAAATATTATCAAAACACATACCGCAACAAACAGCAATTATCACGTTTAAAAATACGCTGTGCTACTTCTAAAATGTGTTCAGCAGTTAAGGCTCTAATTTTTTGTACTTCTAAATTTATTTCTTCAGCATTTCCAATTTGTTCATATAATGCCAAATTTATTGCCATATTCATTCCACTTGTTTCCGAAAAAGTAATATGCGATTCTATTTGGTTTTTAACCCTTTCTAATTCAGTTTCGCCAATTTTATTAGTTTGCAATTCTTCTAAAATTTGCCAAATTGCTTGTTCAGCTTCTTCTATTTTAACATCTGTGGCTACTCTACCTTCAATTACAAACAAACCTTCATCAATATCGCCTGTAACAAAGCAATCTATATGCGAAAAAATCTGATTTTGCTTTACAACTTCTTGTATTAATCTACATGATTGCCCTGTTGCCAATACATCGGAAATAAACTCACAAGCATAATAATCGGGATGGTTTCTGTGGGGCATTAAAAAGGTAAAATACAAGGCTTGTGCAGGTACATCATCTGTTAAATTTAATTCTTGAAAAGTACGCGTTTCCCAATTTTCAGCCTTTAAATTTCTTTGGTATTTTTTTTTGTTTGGAATTGAACCCAACCATTTTTCAGCTAAATCAACAATTTCTTGTGTTTTATTAGGTCCTGTAACTACCCAAACACTGTTTTGAGGCTGGTAATGTGTTTCGTAAAACTTCAAAATATCGGGCAAAAAAGTTTGCTCTATGTGTTCCATTTTTTCGCCAATAACAGGCCACTTGTATGGGTGAACTTTATAGGCTAAATTTCGGAGTTTATGCCAAGCCATTCCGTAAGGAATATCGTGGGTGGTTTCTTCAAATTCTTCTAAAACAACCTTTTTCTGAATGGCTACTTTTTCTTCCGTTAAATTCAAACCCAACAACCTATCCGATTCTAGCCAAAAAGCCGTTTCTATGTTTTGAGCTGGCAAATAAAGATAATAATTGGTGGTATCAGAATTGGTAAAGGCATTACTTTCGCCACCTGCCATTTGTAAAGCATTATCGTAACTTGATATGTGCTGAGAACCTTCAAACATTAAATGTTCTAAAAGATGTGCAATACCTGTTTTGTTGGGGTTTTCATCTCGTGAACCTACATCGTACAAGGCATTTACCGTACAAATTGAGGTATCTTTATTTTCGTTAACCAATAAACGTAAACCGTTATTTAGTGTTATTTTTTCGTATTGAATCATATATAAAAGAACGTGAGATTTTGAGACTATGAGATTGTGAGAGAGCTTCTGTATTTTTCTCACGTTCTCACTTCTATTAGTCTCATTTTCTAAAGAAAGACAAATTTACTATTAAAAGTACGAAATGGCTTTTTACCTTTGAAGAAGATTGATAGTCAAAGCGTGAAAATTAATAAAATGAAAAATCTATTATTCTTTTTACTTCTTACTTTTTCTTGTTTTCAGATAGATGCACAAATAAGATATAACAATTTTGAAATTGTTACAGGTGCAGAAAGATATAGAGAATATGGGCATTTTTTGCAAGGAAAAAATGTAGCCTGTGTGGTTAATCAAACTTCGGTAGTTGGAAGTTTACATTTAGTAGATTTTTTACGTTCAAGGAATACTAAAATCACCAAAATTTTTGCTCCCGAACACGGTTTTAGAGGAAAAGCCGATGCTGGTGAAAATGTAAGAGATGGAAAAGATACAACCACTGGTTTACCTATTTTTTCTTTGCACGGAAAACATAAAAAACCAACACCCGAAATGTTGGCAGGTTTAGATATTGTAGTTTTCGATATTCAAGATGTAGGTGCAAGATTTTACACCTACATTTCAACTTTACATTATGTAATGGAAGCCTGTGCCGAACAAGGTATAAAAGTTTTGGTTTTAGACAGACCAAACCCAAACGGACATTATGTAGATGGTTTTGTATTGGAAAAAGAATTTAAAAGTTTTGTAGGAATGCACCAAATTCCTATTGTACACGGAATGACTGTGGGCGAATTGGCGTGTATGATAAACCAAGAAGGTTGGTTAAAAGACAAAAACGGTAATAAGTTAACTTGCGATGTTGAAGTAGTTGAGTGTACTGGTTATGATCATACAAAGTTTTACCGTTTGCCTGTAAAGCCATCTCCCAATTTACCGAATATAAACGCTATTTATTTATATCCTTCACTATGTTTTTTTGAAGGAACAGAAGTAAGTGTTGGACGTGGAACAGATAAGCAATTTCAGGTGATGGGTTTTCCAAATGTTAATGGTATTGATACAGAGAACTTTACATTTACGCCTAAAAGTATGTCAGGTGCCAAATATCCAAAACACGAAAATAAACTTTGTTCTGGTGTAGATTTTTCGGAACAAAACCCTATTGAGTTTAGAGGCAACAAGCAGATTAATTGGCAATTTTTACTTGATATGTATAAAAAATATCAAGTAAATGGTGATAAAGCCAAACCGTTTTTCTTAAAAAATAACTTCATTAATAAATTAGCAGGAACTGATAAGTTAAAACAAGCAATTTTAGATGGAAAAACTGCCGATGATATTAGAGCAATGTATGCCAATGATGTAGCTAAGTTTAAAGAATTACGAAAGAAGTATTTACTATATCCTGAAGTAACCACTGAGAATGAGAAAACTCAAGTAAATGATTAAAACTGCTGAAATAGTAAAATATGATAATAAATCGAATCCCAATTCTGCTTTTGATATTGTTACTTTGGAACAAATTCATAGTTTAGCCAAAGAAGAACACGATATTGAAAAGGTTCATATTGTAGATTTTTACATAATTCTACTCATCACAGAAGGTGTTGGCAAACATTCTATTGATTTCAAGAATTTTGAAATTAAAAAAGGCAGTTTAATTACTGTAAGAAAAAACCAAATTCATAGGTTTTATCAAAATAAAGCATTGAAAGGTTATGCAATTTTATTTAAAGATGAATTTTTAAGTAGCTATTTAGAGACATTAGAAGAACAAAAAACACTTCAGTTATTTAATGAACTTTTGGGTAGTCCTAAACTTCAATTGCAAAACAAAGAATTTTCTACGGTTCTTCATTTAGCAGAAAGAATTAATCAAGAATATTATTCCACAATGGATGATTTTTCGCTTGAAATAATTAGAAGTGAATTACATATTTTAATTTTAAAGTTATTCAGAATTAAATCTAAAAGAGATAAAATTAAACTTGAAAAAAAATACTTATTAAACTTTATTGAATTTCAAACTTTAGTAGAAAAAAATGTAATACAAACCAACAAAGTAGCAGATTATGCCAAGATGTTGGCTATAAGTACTAAAACCTTAAACACTATTTCAAAGAGTATCGTAAATCAAACTGCCAAAGATTTTATTGATGAAATTCATATAATGCAAATTAAAAGATTATTGATTAATACTACGCTTACCGTAAAAGAAATCGCTTATTCTTCAGGCTTTGAGGAAACAACCAACTTTTACAAATATTTTAAAAGAAAAATGAACACTACACCCGAAAAATTTAGGCTCACTTTTTAGTTTTTCCCATTTTTACAGTCTTTCTGCTTTTTTATATATTACTGTTTATCATTTAACAATTGAAATTTGTGATATAATTAATCATTCAATTTATTATGAAAAGAATATCACTATTTATGTTTCTACTTGTGGCAATTACTTTGGTTAGTTGTAACAAAAAAGTAAAGGAAACAGTAACTTCAAAAAAATCTGATACAATGGAATTATCAAACAAAGAAAAAGTAGTAGCACTTTTAAACAGCTTCAATACTGGCGATAAAACGCCTATTTCTTACATTAATCCCAACAAATACGTACAGCATAACTTAGCTGTTGGTGATGGCTTAGCAGGCTTTGGTGAAGTAATGCAACACGCACCTCCACAAGGGTTTAAATCAAATGTGGTTAGAGCTTTCCAAGATGGTAATTTTGTATTTACACATACTGAATATGACTTTTTTGGTCCTAAAGTTGGCTTTGATGTATTTAGGTTTGAAGATGGTTTAATTGTTGAACATTGGGATAACTTAGCAGAAATTACACCTCCAAACCCAAGCGGACGAACGCAGTTTGATGGTACAACTGAAATTACTGATTTAGATAAAACTGAAGCAAACAAAAAGCACGTAGAAGGAATGTTAAATGATATTTTCCTAAACGGAAAAATGGAAACACTAACCTCATACATTAGTCCTGAAAAATATATACAACATAACTCTGGTGTTGCTGATGGTTTAGAAGGTTTAGGAGCCGCTTTAAAATATTTTGCAGAAAATGGATTAGTGATGGAATATCATAAGGTTCATAAAGTGCTTGGTGAAGGTAACTTTGTTTTATCAATAAGTGAAGGTAAATTTGGGAAAGGTGATCATGTTGCTTTTTACGATTTATTCCGTATTGAAGATGGATTAGTTGTAGAACACTGGGATGTAATTGAGCCAATTCCTGCTAAATCTGAATGGAAAAATGATAATGGTAAGTTTTAATTTATTATAAAATAAACAGTAATTCAAAGACTACGCTTTTTTAAAGTGTGGTCTTTTTTTATAATAAACTGTTCTATCATTTATTCTAAATCATATCATTCCCCTACCCTTCAACTCTAAGTATTTGTTAATTGTGTTAATATTCAAGTTTTCGGGTGTAGTTAATATTGTTTGAATACCATTTTTATTTAATTCTTTTACAATTTGGCGTTTTTCGTAACCAAATTTTTCAGCAATTGTATTTAAGTAAATATCTTCTAAAGTTTTGGCTTTTTTAGTTAAAGCTGTATGTTCTAATTCGGCATTTTTAAAGAAAATAACCACCAATAAATGTTGTTTATTGAGCAAACGCAAATAAGGTAATTGCCTTTTCATACTATTTAGGCTAGAAAAATTGGTGTAAAACATTAGCAAACTTCTACGCTTAATATTTCGGCGAGTAAAAGCATATAATTTACTAAAATTACTTTCTAAAAAGTTGGTTTCTTCTTTATACAAGGTTTCTAAAATCAGTTTTAATTGCTTGGGTTTATTATCGGGTTTTATAAAATTGTTTACCTTGTGGTTGAAACTTAAATAACCAATTTTATCTTGCTTTTTAATAATGATATTGCTCATTACCAAGCTGGTATTTATAGCATAATCCAACAAAGTCATTTCGTTAAAAGGCGAACGCATTAACCTTCCTTTATCTAGAAAATTATAAATATGTTGTGATTTTTCATCTTCGTATTGGTTTACCATTAATTGGTTTTTACGGGCAGTCGCTTTCCAATTTATGGTTCTTATATCGTTGCCAATGGCATATTCTTTTATTTGCTCAAACTCACTGCTTACGCCAATTCTTCTTAATTTTTTTAATCCCAATTCGGGGCTTTGTTTTACAAATGCCAATAATTCATATTTGTGCATTTGAATTATTGATGGATAAACGGGAATTGCTCTATTGGCTTCAAATACAAATTTTCTTTTGGCTAATTGCAATTTTCCAGTTACAAAAACATTAATGCAATTAAAAATATAATTACCTCTTTTTACTGGTCGAAGTGTGTAATTTATACTCGATTCTTTTAAAGGTTGAACTGTGGTTTCAAATTGCGTATCTCGTACTTGAAACTGAATAGGCACTTCGTCTATTACTTCAACTTTTGCTGGAAATTTATAAAAATTCTTGAGTTTTAATGCAATTTTATTTTCATCGCCAACGCTTAATTTTTCTGAAAGATTGCGTTTGGCGGTTATTCCTTTTTCTACATTGAATAATAAAATTAAATCGGCAATAAACACACAAACAAAGGCAAATAACAACAACTGTGGTACAAACATTATTGCTGGAAAAATGTATGCTAGCACAAATAACACTATAATAATTATAAGTGCTATAAAAAAGTTGTTTGTTAAAAATAAGTTTTTCATCTATCATTTAACATCTATCATCTATCAAATACCACCAAGAAATGTTAGATGATAGATGGGAGTTGATTTTATCTTGGAACTTCAATTTTTTGAATCAATGAATTAATAATTTCAGTAGTTGATAATCCTTCCATTTCTTTTTCGGCAGATAAAATAACTCTGTGATTTAAAACTGGTTTTGCCACATATTGAATATCGCCAGGTGTTACAAAATCTCTATTTTGAATAGCAGCATAAGCCTTGCTTGCTTGTAAAATGGCTAAACTTGCTCTTGGCGATGCTCCAATATATAAATCGCCCGAATTTCGGGTGGCGTTTACTATTTCGGCTATGTATTTTATTAGCTTTGGTTCTATATGAATTTCGGCAACGGCTTCTTGGTATTCTTTTAAGGCTTCTTTTTGTAAAAACGAGTTAATTTTATTTAAATCAACCTTGTTTTTCAATTCGTGGAAACGAGTTATTATTTCTATTTCTTCTTCTAAATTGGGATAATCAACAATTATTTTAAACATAAAACGATCCAATTGGGCTTCGGGTAATCTGTATGTTCCTTCTTGATCAATTGGGTTTTGTGTGGCAATAACCATAAACGGAAAATCCATTTTAAATTCCATTCCTTCAATGCTCACTTGTCGTTCTTCCATAACTTCAAACAAAGCGGCTTGCGTTTTAGCTGGCGAACGGTTTATTTCGTCAATTAAAACTATGTTTGAAAAAATAGGTCCTTTTTTAAAATCGAATGCTGATTTTTGCATATTAAAAATAGACGTTCCCAAAATATCGGAAGGCATTAAATCTGGCGTAAACTGAATACGAGAAAAATCGGAATTGATGGTTTTGGCTAACAATTTTGCTATTAAAGTTTTGGCAACTCCCGGCACTCCTTCCAACAAAATATGCCCTCCACTTAAAAGACTAACCAGCATTAAATCAATGGTTGATTCTTTTCCAATAATAAATTTTGCTAATTCAGAACGAATTTGTTGTGTAGCATTTTGTAATTTACTCAAATCTATTCTAGCCTGAAAATTATTATTTTCTGGTTCTAAAGGTTGTAATGATTCTAATTCTGGATTTTCGTTTTCCATATTTATTTAAAATTAGGTAAAAGGTAATGGTAATTGGGAATAAGGAAATTACTCTTTTTTATAAAATTGTTCTAAGTTTTTATTGAATTTAATTAAATACTCTTTATTCAAACTTTTTGCACCACTTACTTGCTTTATTTGTGTTACTAATTCGCTTATTAACCTATTATCAAAATTGGTTTTGGCTTGTAATCTTTTTTCAAAATCTTTGTTGATATTACTGGTGCTTATGTGGTATTTTGAACGTACATATTCTTTCCAATAAACTACTTTCTTTTTGGCAATATCTGTATGGTCTGCCTTATTGTTATACAACATTCCTATTGTTTCGGCAAAATCTTGCTCTAAGTTTTTTTCGGGTTCTACTATTGGAATGGCATTTTGTAAACGCTTTGATTTTACAAAAGTTAGAATTAAAAGTGTAAAAACTCCTGTGTAAATTGCCCATCTCAATGCTGGTTGAGATAAAACGTAATACAATACACTTTTATCTTTTAATTGGTCTTGGCTACCTTTTTTGTAATATTCATCCCAATAAGTAAGCCTGTTGGGGAGTAAATTAAATGTTTTTTCGGCTAGTAAATAGGGCTGATTTTCTAAACTGTCTTTTTTAAGAATAAAATAATTTGAATACAATTTGGGCGTGGTACTCAATAAAAATTTACCTTCTTGAAATGGTAATTCAATAAGTGTTGGTTCATTATTGAAACAAGCCAAAATGTTGGCATTTTCATTTTTAATAGAATCGAAAACAGAAAAAACAAATTTGGAAGACATTTGCCATTCTTTTTCATTTTGAAAAGTGTAAACACTAGAATCTTTTAACTCATCATAAGCATATTGTTTTAGATTAATTTTAAAATCAAGTGTATCGGGCAACTTTTTACCAAACGATTTGGTAGCAATAAAAGCTGTTCCTCCTTTGGCAACATAATCCAATAGTTTATTCAACTCAAGTTGATTCATTCCTTCGTTTGTTGCAGTTGTTAATTCATTTTGTGCAACTACATTATTAATAACTATTACATTAGAATTTGGTGGAAACATTAAGCTATTCTCACTTTCGTAAGCTAAATCAAAAAAACTTGTTTTATTAGTGCGTAGTGAGTCTTTGGGAAAAATATCTTTAAGCAATTCAAAAGTAGCAAAAGCTCCATAGGGATTTTTGTCGGTATTAGAAAAAGTCTGTGACCAATTAAATTTTTTAGGCTTAGATAATTCCATAAACGTAATAAGCAGCACGCCTAAGGCAAAGGTTATATATGGAATTTTTCCTTTAAGCAAGTTGTTTTTGATTTAATGAATTTGAAAAATTAGTAAATTGTTGTTCAAAATCTTTGTAATTTTCTTCACTTATTTCAAAATGTCCATACCAAACATAATTGAATAATTTGGTTATTTCTCCAAATGAATGTTTAGTTCTTTCATTTTCAATTTCGTAAAAATATTCTCTGTTTGTCTTATAATTTTGCCAATCAATTAAGTTTTTATCACTTAATTGTTTTAAGGCTTGTAAATAATACAACCTTATGAGATAACGATAATTTTTATCTTGTATATTTTTGGCAATTAGCTCTTCAAAATTAAGTTCGTTGATATTTTCATCTAAAATTTCATCAAAAATATCTTCTTTTAAATCGTGCTTCTTAGAAAATATAGTTGAAAACTCAATTCCTGAAATATTGGTTATGATAAAGAAAATTCCTAAGGCGGCAATTATATAAGGAATCCAAGCAAAAAAGTTAAAACTATTACTTTCCTCGTCTTCACTTTCAAAAAAGCTAAAAAGCCAATTAAAAAAACTATTTACTTTATCTCCTAACCATTCCCAGAAACTGTAAATTTCAGATTTATCGAAGTAACTGAAATCGCTTTGTTTTTGTAATTGTTCTATTTTTTCGGTATCGAAATGTCTATATTCTTCGTGTAGAATTTCTATATCTCCACCAGCTAATAGGCTAAATGAAAACACAGTAAATAATAACAAAATACCAACTACCTTAACTTTTATATTTCGATCTAATTTTATCATTAACAATAGACTTTATCACGATTTTTATGGTACATTTCATCTGTCGTTTATGTGTAGGGGCGTATTGCAGTCCTTACGAAAAAAATCGTGATAACCTTTAATTAAATACTTTCTAAACCATCTGCTTCATCGTAATTTGTTCCAATAGTTTCTATTTGCTCTAAAATACTTTGGTTGCTTAATTTATCGTATAAGCTATAAAAAACAATTGAAATTACTAAGTAAACATAAAAAGTTGATGCAATAGCCAAAGCATATAATACACCAATGCCAATAGCTCCTAAATAATAAGCTATTGATCCAGCATCGAATAAATGAAATGAATATATAATGGCATACATAGGAATATAAAATACGTAAGAAACAATACCTGCAACAATGTTAAATACTAATATCATTCCGAAGCATTTCCACCAATTGTTTTTAATTAATCTAAAACATTCTCTAATTGCTTCAAAAATGCCCAATTCGGGTTGTTCCATTTTTAAAGGGATAATTAACATTAAGGCGTATAAAGCATACATAAAAACTATGAATAAAATTATTCCAGGAATAACTAAAAAAGCTCCATTTATTACACTTCCAATTAAACCAAAAAGTAGTGCAATGCTAAAAACACCTACCATCATTGCTACAAAAAGAAATAAAATGTACCCTAAAACCCAAGGAATTTCCCCTTTTGCGGCACTTAAAATTTCTCCTACGGAAAACTGGTGGATGTTGTTTTCATGAACATACATTTGCACATATTTAGCCGAAACAGTCATTATAAAAATGTAGGCAACAAAGAATGTAATAGCAATTACACCAAAACCAATAAAAAACTTGGTAGGTTCAAATGCATTTATATCAAAATTTTCAGGATTATCTTCTAAACTTATCAAGTAAATAATATCTGAAATCATAAACAATGACAAAAAACCACCAACAACTAAAAATGGCAATAAACAACTTAAAATTGTTTTGGTATAAAGTGCAAAATTCTCTTTGATAAATGCAATGCTCAAATCAAATAAATCACCAAAATTTCTGTCTCGAACTAATTGTAATTTAGTGTATTCCATTAATTAAATTTCTTTTACAAATTTTGAAAAAATTTTTCTTGGATAAATTATAAAATACCAAATTATAAAAGCCAAAGAACCAAAAATTATACTAAGGCTCAACCAAACTGGCATTTCGGTATGGCGTGTTACAAATCCCTCTAAAAAACCTGCTGTTACAAAAATAGGAATCAAACCTACTACTATTTTAAGTCCATCTTTAACACCCTTTCTAAAGCTATCTAAACGCTTGAAAGTTCCAGGAAACAATATGGAGTTACCGACTACTAAACCTGCTCCACCAGCAATAATTATAGCCGATATTTCCAGTGTTCCATGTATCCAAATAGTTAGTAAACTTTGAGTAAATCCACCATTTTCGTAGAAAAAATATTGAAAACAACCCACCATAATACCATTTCGCATTAAAATATAAATTGTTCCAACTGAGAGAAAAACTCCTGCAACAAATGTATTGAAAGAAACCATAACATTATTGTAGGTAATTCCTAAAAACATAACCGTTTCATTTTCGCCTTTATATACTGCCATTGGATCGCCTTTGGCAATATTTTCTTTAGTCATTTGCACGTAATAATCGCCCAAAATTAGGTTTGAAAAATTACTTTCATTAGCTTCAGAAATTGCTCCAATCAACACAAATGTAAAGAAAAACAGAAACGAATGTAATAATTTGAATCGTTGTTCAAAGACTACAATGGGTAATTCGTATTTCCAAAATTTTATAAATCTATTGCTTTGTTCTTGTTTATTTTTATAAATTTTTTGGTGCAAATTTACCAATAACTGATTTACATATTGTGTTGCCTGACTTTTAGGATAGTTTGTTTTTGCATACGCTAAATCATCCGATAAGTCGATATAATAATTAGCCAATTGATCTGGAGTTATTTCATTATCAGAACTTGACTTGATTAGCTTTTCAATTTCTTTCCAAGTATCAATTTTATTTTTTATGAATTGTGCTTCACGCAATGAAGGATGATTTTTTGGATTTATAAAAATAAGATTTTAAAACTCTTT
>JAHDDA010000050.1 GCA_020629595.1 Chitinophagales bacterium | reverse complement strand
TGCCAAGAAATAATTCGTCTTACACTGGTAAAGTTTTCATAATCGTGATTTGCTCCTTTGTAAAACTCACTCAATTCCCAACGCATTTGGTTATAACGGTTTTGTATGGGCGGAAAGGTTTTATACAACACATAAGGACTTGCCATAAAAGCTATAAAAATGAGACTAAATCCCATAACTGTTGGAGCTGTTCCTACTTTAGTTTTAAATTTTGGCAGTAAATAATAAAAACTTCTAAGGCAAAAAATAACACATAAACCAATAAATAATCCCAATTGCCCTGCTCTTGCTCCTAAAACAGTTGAAGCCACTAAAAGCACCACTAAAAAAATAATATTCAATACTTTTTTGTGGCGTTTCATTACCAAAAACACCGAACTTAAAGCCGCTAAAGCTATTATATTGCCAAATTGTATGCGTTCTAAAAAAGGAGAATACAAGCCAAAATGAAAGTTTTTTCCGTTGGCTTTATAAGGTTTTAAAAATGATAAAGTATTGGTGATTTCAACAACTAAATTATCGGGTAAAACATAAAAAATAAAGGTAATTATACAATTGGCTACACTTGCCAAAACAAATATTTGCAATAAAGGAAATGCCTTTTTTTGTAATAAAGCAAAATTTAAAACCACCACCAGAGGAATAAGTACAAAAGCATTGTGTTGGTATAAAACATCGAAAGCTGTATTGGTATTTTCGGAATAAAAAACGCTAAAAAATAGTAATACAAAAACCAAAGCCAACGAAAGAATTATTTTTGTAAATGTATGCTGTTTGTCTGGAGACCAACAGAGGGATTTTTCTTTACTTGGAAAAAAGCTCACAAACACCAAAGCAATTAATGCCAACGAAGCCACCGCCTTTGAAAGAGGCATAGCAAGCATTAATGTAAAAAACAGTGGTATTAGTAGTTTTTGTTTCAATAGTTTTAAGTTAGTCGCTTAAATTTTAACGACATTTAATCAATAAAATTTTAAATTCAAATTGATTTACATTTGGCTTTAATTAATAAAATAAGTTAGAAGAAAATGACAAAGTTAAGAGATAAAATAAAGAAAATTGTAGATGAATTACCAGAAGATTCTTTACAAGATTTATTAGTCTATTTAGAAAAAAATGATAATGATATTACTAAAAAGAAAAATCTAATGCAAAACTTAGATAAAATATTATTAGAAGATAAAGGACTTTTAGAAAGAGTACATAAAATTTAATATTCACAAATCTAAAAACCTCAAAAAATCAAATTAGGGAACTAAATCACCCATCAAATTGGTTGTGCTAATATTGAAACGATATAAAACCCTATATTTGTATGAGAAAATATATTGAAGAAATAATAAAATCGGCTCATTCATTGAACGATAACGAACAAAACAGTCCATCGGAAGACCAGAACTCACGAAATGAACGCATTTTTAATGCAGAATTAATTCCGCATATAGATGCTTTATACAATTTCGCCATTCATTTAACCTACAACGAAGAACGTTCAAACGATCTTGTGCAGGAAACCTATATGAAGGCTTGGCGTTTTATTGGTTCTTTTGAAAGTGGCACAAATGCAAAAGCGTGGTTGTTTAAAATACTTAAAAACGCTTTTATAAACGAATATCGCAAGCAGGCAAAACGTCCGCAAAAAGTAGATTTTGAAGATGTGGTAAAATACCACGATGCTGAAGAAAATACAGGCGTTGGCTACTTAGATATGCGACAAGATGTTTTTCAGGGAATGTTAGGCGACGAGGTTTCTTTTGCCCTAGATTCGTTACCTGTTGACTTTCGTACAGTCGTATTGTTGTGTGATATTGAAGGATTTACCTATGAAGAAATTGCCAAAATAGTAAATATCCCAATTGGAACAGTGCGTTCTCGCTTACACAGAGCAAGAGGAATGCTGAAAGGAAAATTGGAGGCTTATGCCAAAAAAATGGGATATATTGATTAACAATTCTACCCCTATTAAAACTATTGAAATTTGAAAAAGATTTAGAATAAAAACTTAATGTAATGCGTGGTATCAATCATAACTGTAGTAATTGTGAAGAAAAAATATCCTCGTTCTTAGATGGAGCTTTCACACCTGCCCAAGAGCAACAATTTAAAAACTCGGTAAGTACCTGCCCCAGATGTGCCGAGAAATTGGAAAAAGAAAAAAGTTTTAAAGTATTCCTTAAAAAGAAAATGCCTATTACCTGTGCCTCTCGTGATTTACTCTCCAATATTCGTAGCCAAATACATTTAGATAATTTTAGGAAATAATTAATTATTTAATCAATTTTATATTGCTGAAAAAACACACACTTTTCAGGAATAGTAGAGAGCTTGAATGTACCTAATTCATAATCAAGCATACTATATTGGTACTGAGAGGAAACCCCGCTTCCTCCGTATTTTAATAAGGTTAGGCTAAGAATAGCCTTTCGGTAAAATTATGATATTATTTAAACAAGCTCTAATGTGGTTTGAAACTCTATTAGAACTAACTTTGTTGGAAATGGTAAAATTCTACCACAACTGTTTAAAAATAATTATATCACTTGAACCAACAACTAAAAACCCTACTCAATGGCATTGAAAAATGCAATTTTAGGCTTTTAGCTAGAGCTATTTCCTTAGTTGAAAATGAAACGGAGTATGCTCAACAAATTCTTGAAAATATATCCATTAATTTTAAAACGCCTGTAATTGGTATTACAGGACCACCAGGAGCAGGAAAAAGCACATTAGTTAACGCATTAATAAAAAGTTATCTAAACAGACAACAAAAGGTTGCCATTTTAGCTATTGATCCATCTTCGCCATTCAATTTTGGTGCTTTATTAGGCGACAGAATACGAATGAGTCAATATTATAACAACGCTAATGTTTATATAAGAAGTGTTGCCAGTAGAGGATCTTTAGGTGGTTTATCGAATAATATTTTAGAAATTACCGATATATTGCGTGCAGCTAATTTCGATTTAATATTGGTAGAAACCGTTGGCGTTGGACAATCGGAAGTAGAAATTGCTGGATTAGCCGATACAACCATTGTTACACTAGTTCCAGAAGCAGGCGATGAAGTGCAAGGAATGAAAGCTGGTTTAATGGAAATTGCCGATATTTTTGTTGTAAATAAAGCCGATCGCCCCAATGCAAGCACTTTTTACCAAAACTTAAAAAAACTGTTACACAATCGTCCTTTGGCAAAATGGAATGTTCCAGTAATAAAAACAATAGCCACAAAAAACGAAGGAGTTGCCGACTTAGTTAACCAAATTGCTAAACATAACGCTTTGAATTTAGATAATGAAAAAAGAATAATGCTTTTAGCTCAAAAAACTTATAGATTAATTCAAAAGTATAAAATGAAAAATGTGCAATTAGACAACCTTAAAAATTATCTAATTGCACATCCTAAAACAAATATTTATCATTGGGTTTCTACAATGGAACTTTAATTTCGTAAACCTTGCCCGAACTACGTGCCGACAATTGTGTGGTACGCAACCAAGGATTTAATAATTTAATTTGCTTGTAAGTTGTATTTCTACTCAAAGCAAAATCGGCAATATTAGGTATAGATTTTACGGTTTCAATACGGTAAGCTACATTGTGGTATCTTTCGCTTTGTGGTACATCAAAACCATATTTTTCGGGTTGTTCTAAAATTAATTTTACAGCCAAAATTCTAAAAACATAACGTGATGTTTCAGAATTTAATACCAAATCGTAATAAGAATTGGCTTTTTGCTTAGTTAGTTGAGTGTTTATTCCACTTCCTCCAGCATTATAAGCCGCCGCTGCTAAAGTCCAATTTCCAAAACGGTTAAATACCTTTTTCAAATATTTACAAGCTGCCTGAGTGGATTTTTCAATGTGTCGGCGTTCATCAACTTCAGTGGCTACTTCTAAGCCATTTTCTTTGGCTGTTGTTTTCAAAAATTGCCAATAACCAACCGCTCCCGCCGAAGAACGTGCATTGGCTTGTAAACTACTTTCAATAACAGCTAAGTATTTAAAATCGTTGGGAATACCATTTTGTGCTAAAATTGGTTCTATAATTGGAAAATATTTATGAGCCAATTTTATGTTTCTAATGGTATTACTATGCCAATAAGTGTTACTCAACAATTCTCTATCTAGACGTTCTTTTACATCATAATCATATAAGGGTACATTTTCGCCACAAAAATTCATACTTGAAGGCAAAGGCACAGCTTTCATGTGTTGTAAATCGAAAAAAGTAGCACTTTCAGCTTTAGAAGATTTACTTTCTGGCTTTGGAGCTTTTTCACTTGTGGTATTAGATTGTAATACAATAAATATGAGTAATGCTCCAAGCACAGCATTTATCATCCAGCTTATTTTTTTCATAATAGTTTTTTCTTTCTCTAGTTTTTTAAGAATTGTTTTAGGCAGAAACAATTCATTGGACGCTTACTTTTAAGACAAGTAAAATGCCAAATTATTATAAATAAGTAGATATTTCCAATAAAAAAGTTGTGTTCTTTCCACTTACTTTTAACAGATTGTTAAGAATCAGCTTATTAGTAGTTTGTTCATTCATTAAAATAATTCTTTCTTATTTCAATTCTTTATCTTTGGTAAAATCCAAAAACATACAATTATCCAAAATTTAAACGAAAACAATAACAATTCCATTTTTGCTAAAATAGATAAAGCCGTTTTATTGCCACCACTCATACTTATACTCCTAACAATAACATTTAGTTTTATAAACAACGAATTATTAATAAATTCTATTACCGAACTCAATAAATCTATTCTTAAAATTTTTGGTTGGTTATTTTCGTGGAGTACATTTTTGTTTTTACTTATTTTGGGAATTGTTTACTTTTCGCCTTTAGCAAAAGTGGTAATTGGAGGCAAAAATGCCCAGCCACTTTTAAGCAAATGGCGATGGTTTGCTATTAGCATTTGTACAACAATTGCAACAGGTATTTTATTTTGGGGTTGTGCCGAACCTTTGTATCATTACGCAAGTCCACCTGCTGGATTACAAATTGCCCAAAAATCTGCCGAATCATTAGCATTTTCAATGTCAACAATGTTTATGCACTGGTCTTTTGCGCCTTATGGCATTTATTGTATAACAGCTTTAACCTTTGCTTTGGCTTACTACAATTTAAAACGTCCATTTTTGGTTTCTTCTCTCTTTTTTAGTGGCGAAAAAAGCAATTGGGGAACATATAGTTTTGATGTTATTTGCTTGTATGGTTTGGTTTTAGGAATGTCGGCTTCTTTAGGAGCTGGAATATTATCTATTATTGGTGGTTTAGATTATACTTTAGGTTTTGAAAAAAATAATTATCTCATTGCTATTGTAGGAATGGTGATTATTTTAAGTTTTATCATTTCAGCCATTTCTGGTTTACAAAAAGGCATAAAATGGCTTTCGAGCATTAATATTATCATTTTTATTTTTATTGCTATTTATGTTTTCTTAATGGCAAGTCCTACGGCAATTTTGCAAAATTGCTTTATTGGTTTAAGTGATTATGTACAAAATTTTATTCCAAGAAGTGTAAATATTGGTAGCCAACTGAATAATGATTGGCTAAACAGTTGGACTATTTTTTACCTTGCTAATTGGTTTGCTTGGGCACCTGTTGCTTCCTTATTTTTAGGAAGAATTGCAAAAGGTTACACCGTTCGAGATTTTATCAATTTCAACTTAATTATACCATCAATTTTTGCTATTGTTTGGATGAGTATTTTTAGTGGTTCAACTTTATATTTTAATGAAATACTCAACAATTCATTATACGATTTAATGAAAACCAATGGCGAAGAATCGGTAATGTATGCTGTTTTAAATGAATTAACACTTGGAAAATTAGTAAGTTATCTGGTGGTTTTTACCATATTTCTTTCTTACGTAACCGCCGCCGATTCAAATATTTCGGCTATGAGTTCTATTTCGAGCAAAGAAGTAAATGCACAAAATGGCGAAGCACCAACCGTTATAAAGGTAATTTGGGGCGTTTTAATTGGCGGACTTACTTATACTATGATTTCTACAAAAGGAATAGATGGCATTCGTATTTTATCAGTGCTTGGTGGTTTTCCTGCAATGTTTGTGGTTATTTTGGCAAGTTTTAGTTTACTGAAATTTTTATTTTTTGGGATAAAAATGGATGAGTAGCCAGCATATAGTTCAAAGCTCAAAATTATATATTTTTAGTATCTGTAAATTCCAACTAAATAAACAAATCGCATATTCTATAATCTATTAATTTAGCGTATCAATACATATAAAATTATCCAACAATGAAAAAAATATTCTTTTCTATATTGGCTATTTTGCCAGTTTTAGCTTTTGCACAACAAATAAACCAACAACAAGCTAAAAATGTAGCCCAAAATTATTTAAAACAATTAAGCACTGAAGTAGTAATAAAAGGGCAAAATTTACAATTACTTGAAGAAAAAACGACTTTAATTAAAGGAGAAGAAAAAAGCCTTTACTACATCTTTAAAAATGAAAAAAGCGTTTCCACTAACTTAGATAAACAAATAAACGGAACAACAACTTTAACAGAAGAAAAAGGCTTTGTAATTGTTTCGGCAAATAAAGCAGTTGAACCAATTTTGGGATATTCCAATAATAGCAAAATACACGAAAATCCAGCGGAACGCTCACCAGAATTTACTTATTGGATGAACGAGTATGAAAAGCAAATTACTGACATAATTGAGTTAGATATAAAAGCCGATAATACAATTTCTGAAAAATGGCAACGCTTAGAAAAAGGCGAAAAATACAATGCTCCAAGTAAATCGGCAGGAATGGCAGTGAACCCATTAATGACAACAAAATGGGATCAAGGAAACCCATATAATGCTCAATGTCCTAGTTCGTTTTTTGGTGGAACAGCCGTTACTGGTTGTGTTGCTACGGCAATGGCACAAGTTATGAAATACCACAATCACCCACCACAAGGCGAAGGTTATCATTCATACAATAGTAATCAATATGGTACACTTTCGGCAGATTATGGTGCTACAACTTACGGCTGGAATAGTATGACCAATCAACCACAATCATCAAATTCAGCAATTGCAAAATTAATGTACCATTGTGGTGTAAGTGTAAATATGAATTATAGTCCGCAATCGAGTGGGGCGTATGTTATTGAAAGTGATGCCCAAAACTGCTCAGAAAAAGCCTTTAAAGAGTATTTTGGTTATGATGCAACTACCTTAGATGGCGTAAGACGACAAAGTTATTCAAACACACAATGGACAAACTTAATTCGTGGCGAAGTAGAAGCCAACCGACCAGTTTTATATGCTGGTTTTGGAAACGGTGGCGGACACGCCTTTGTATGCGATGGCGTTGATAATTCAAACTTTTTCCACTTCAATTGGGGTTGGGGTGGTTATGAAGATGGCTATTTTCAGTTAGATGCTTTAAATCCTAATATTGGTGGAGGTAGCACAACAGGTGCAGGAAATGGCGGCTACAATAGTGGGCAACAAGCCGTTATTGGTGTAAAACCTGCTTATGGCGGTAATAATGGTGGTGGCACTCCAAACCCTCCAAGTCCAGATGATGATATTTTTTATGGTTTGCAAGTTTATCAAGCCTTAGATATAAGCCAAAACCCTATTGATTTTAACCAGCCGTTTGAACTGTATGCTTCAATAGGAAACTATGGAAACTCAACCGTTTCTGGAACTTTTGCCGCTTTATTATACGATGAAGCAGGCAACCAAATTGCAACAATAAATCCACAAGATGCAAGTATTCAGGGTGGCTTTTTTGAAGAATTTACCTTTTCTACAGCTGGCTTAACGGCTATTCCGGGCAATTATACAATTGGGGTTTATTTTAAAGAAAACAACACCGATTGGCGTTTAATAAATCCTGGCGATTTTATAAATCCTGGTGGCGTTTCTATTGAAGGAACAAATAATGATATTCGTGTTTATTCTGAAATAAATGTAAATCCAAACCCAATTGAATTAGGAAGCCCGTTTAGTATTACAGTTGATATTGCCAATTTTGCCAGTAATGGCACTTTTACAGGTAATATTTCAATGGATTTATATACTTTAGATGGTGATTATATTGCCGAATTAGATGTAGAAAGTGCCAATTTACCTGCTCAAACTTTCAATACTTTTACTTTCCAAAATAGTGGTTTTACACAATTAGAACCAGGCACTTATTTGTTGGTTGCTTGGAATCAGCCAACAGGGCAAAATTGGAATATTATAGGAAGCACCGATGAATTTAGAAATCCTGTTTATGTAAACGTAGCAACACAAGGTATTCAACCCGATGCTTATGAAAATAATGATAGTTCAAGTGAAGCATATTTAGCTGTTCCTAATTTTAGTGGTAATAGTGGAACATTCACAACACAAGGTACAAATATTCACGATTCAGATGATCAAGATTACTTTAAAATTGATTTACCAGCAGGAAGCGAATATGTAATTTCTGCCGAGGTAAAAGATAGCTACAACAGTGGAAATACTTACACCAACGATATGTTGTTTGCTTATAAAATAAACAATGGTGAATGGTCCAATACTTTCGATAGCAGCATGCCAAACCTCACCTTATCGAATGGAGAAACCATTTATTTTGCTTGTGCTTCTTATTTTGTTGGAAAAACAGGAACGTATCAATTTATTGCCGAAGTAAATGGCGAGGCTTTTACTTCAAACAATTTTATTGAATTTAATAATGAAATTGAGCTTTATCCAAATCCAACAGAAAAAGATATAATTTTAGAAAATATACCTAAAGAGGCAACTAAAATTACTTTATTTAGCATAGAAGGAAAATTAATAATACAACAGAAAATGACCAATTCGTCAACTTTAATTAATTTAAGTAATCAAAGTTCTGGTGTTTATTTTATTCAGTTTGAAAATAATGAAGGTGAAATAATAGCTCGTGAAAAAGTTGTTAAGCAGTAAAATATTTTCATAAAACCTAAAACAATGTCAATATCAAAATACATACTTTTAATTACAGGTTTGTGCTTAATACTTGCTTGTGCTTCTAAAAAGCAAAGCAATAAAAAAGCAACAACAGAAACGCTTGTTAATGAAAAAAAAGAAAATACAATTGAAGAAGAAAACACCGAAGAAACTAAAGAAATTGTAGAAAAGGAAGCCGAAAGTAAAAGTGAACAAAAACCATCACTTCAAGAAGTTAAAGAAGCATATGACCAGAAAGTAAGTAATGCTTTTTCTTCTGCAGCGAATAAGCCACCAGTAAATAAAACAGATAACAGTTCTAAAAAAATGAATGAAACTACACAACAAACTGAAACAAAAACATCAACATCGGGTGGTAAAATGGAATTAAATGGCGAAAAAAAGCAAACTTCAGAAAGTAAATTAACTAAAGTTGATAAGGTAGATAATAAAGCAAATGAGCATTCTTTTGATAGCGAACCAATTGTACCCAAGAAACCACCAGTAATTATTTACAAAATGAAAGCTGATTATTCAAACAATATTCCTGTGGTACTTTCAGCCGATAAAAAAAGCATTGTTCGTTATCCTGCTCCTTCAGATTTATTTTTTGAAGGAAAAATAAGCCGACCAACAGCTTTAGCAAATGGTTACTATTTAGACAACCGAGGCATAAATGAAAATGTAGCCTTTACTTCTTACACCTACGATGACTATTTGAATCTAAAAAAAGCACCAACTGCAAAAGATTTATTTGTTGTTATAATAGACAACAATCCATTAATTGAAATTTACCAGCTAAAAGATGTAGAAAGAAATGCCGAAACCTTAAACGAATTAATTAAGGCAGGGAAAATTGGCAATGACAAATAATTTCATAAACGTATCTTTGCACAAAAAATAATAATGGCTTACCAATTTATATTAACTGCCGTAGAAGACGGTATTTTAACAATAACTTTAAACAGAGAAAAACAATTAAATGCACTAAATGCCCAATTAATTCAAGAAATTGGCGAAGCATTAGAGACAGTTAGAAACGACAAAACAATAAAAGGTATTATTTTAACTGGTTCGGGCAGTAAAGCCTTTGCCGCAGGGGCAGATATTAAAGAGTTTTCTAACTTTGATATTGAAGAAGGCGAAAAATTAGCCATAGCAGGCGGTAAAATTTTCGATAAAATAGAACAATTCAACAAGCCCGTTATTGCAGCCGTAAACGGCTTTGCCTTAGGAGGTGGTTGCGAATTAACAATGGCTTGCCATATTCGCATTGCTTCAGAAAATGCACGCTTTGGACAACCAGAAGTAAACTTGGGCTTAATTCCTGGTTATGCAGGCACACAACGCTTAGTACAGTTGGTAGGAAAAGGAAAAGCACTTGAATTACTAATGACGGGCGATATGATTGATGCTCAAGAAGCCCACCGTTTAGGATTAGCTAATAATGTAGTGAGTTTAGAAGAATTATTACCAACTGCTCGTAAAATGTTGGGCAAAATTGGAAAAAAAGGACCGTTAGCTATTGAAAAAGTAATTGACTCAGTTAATGCTCATTTCGATAAAAAACGCAATGGTTTTGAAGCCGAAATTGAAAATTTTGGTGCTTTATTCAATACCAAAGACTTTACAGAAGGCACAACTGCTTTTATGGAGAAAAGAAAAGCAAACTTTATTGGGGAATAATTTTATTCCACCTATAAATATTTAATAAAAGTAGAGGCGTGGCAGTGCTACGCCTATTTCGTTTAAAACCATTTTTTAAGTGTTAGATACAATTTTAGAAACATACATAGATACACACACTACTCCTGAGACTGATGTTTTATACCAACTAAACAGACAAACACATTTAAAAGTGCTTCGTCCAAATATGTTGAGTCACCAAGCACAGGGTGTATTGCTAAAATTATTTAGCCAAATGATTAAACCTAAAACTATTTTAGAGGTAGGAACTTATACTGGCTATTCGGCAATTTGCCTTTGTGCTGGCTTGCAAAAAAATGGAAAATTGCATACAATAGATATAAACGAAGAATTATATGATATGCAAATGGAATATTTTGAAATGGCTGGCGTTAAAAATAACATTAAAACATACATTGGCGATGCAATGCAAATCATTCCAACTATCAATGAAACCTTTGATTTGGTATTTTTAGATGGCGATAAGGTTAATTATCCAGAATATTACGATATATTAATTGACAAAATTGCAATAGGAGGCATAATTCTTGCTGATAATACCTTGTGGAAAGGACAGGTGTACAACTCAAAATTTGATGATAAATACACCAAAGCTCTACGTGTTTTTAATCAAAAAGTACTAGAAGATAAGCGAGTAGAAAATACCATTTTACCGCTGCGTGATGGAATGAGTATTATTCGCCGTTGTAAGTAACCTTGATATTCCTAAAAACTAAAAATTAATGCCAAAACTACTATTATACTATTGTCTTATCAGTGCTGGGTTACTTTGCTGTTCTTCAAAGCAAACCAAACAACCTAATCAAAAACCCTTAATTACTGTTGTTGAAACCGATTCTGTAATTGCTGGACAAATCGAATATATTAAAAAATATCGTGAATTAGCGGTTGAAGAAATGCTAAAAAGCGACATTCCTGCAAGTGTAAAATTAGCTCAAGGACTATTAGAAACAACTCATGGAACAAGCATCTTAGCAACGCAAGGTAACAACCATTTTGGTATAAAATGCAAGGTTGATTGGAAAGGAGATGTAATGTATGCCGATGATGATGCTAAGGGCGAATGTTTTAGAAAATATCCAAGTCCTATACATTCTTATCAAGACCATTCAGTATTTTTAAAACACCACCGACTACATTTTTATGATAAACTATTTGAGTTACCAATTGACGATTACAAAGGCTGGTGCTATGGTTTACAAGAATGTGGATATGCTACTGCCGTAACTTACGCTAGGTCTTTGGTTAGGCTTATTGAACGTTAT
>JAHDDA010000049.1:3756-11925 GCA_020629595.1 Chitinophagales bacterium | reverse complement strand
TCACATCTGTTAAAATAACATAACAAAAGTTAAGATACAATTAAGCACACAATTTCACGAACTAAAAGTTAAAAGTAAGTAGTTAAAAATAAGTTCTGTGTTTCGTACTTCAATAAAATTTAATAAGTAATTTAAACAGAAGAAAAGTAATTTCTCATCTCTTACTTCTGACCTCCGATTGCTCATTTCTGAAACCTGATTCCCGAAACCTGACACCTTACAAAACCATATTACTTATTTTTTAACCTTTTACCAAATGATCCAATTTTTCAGACTTTTTATGTTAAGTTGCTGTTGCTTCACCATTTTCCAACTTTCAGCACAACAAGGTACTTTCGATCGTGTGACAAACCAAACCGAAAAAACACTTTCCCCTTATTTTGAAGTCAAGGGAGCAGAAAACTCAATTGATGGACTTCCTCTTAAAAACACGAGTGCTAGAGTAAACATTTCGGGTGTAATTGCCGATGTTACCATTATTCAAACCTACAGAAACGAAGGTGAAGTACCTTTAGAAGCTGTTTATAATTTTCCAGCCTCAAGCAATGCCGCCGTTTATGCTATGGAAATGCGTATAGGGCAAAGAGTAATTAAGGCTAAAATTAAAGAAAAAGAAGAAGCTAAAAAAGAATACGAAAAAGCCAAAGAAGAAGGCAAACGTGCTAGTTTATTGGAACAACAACGCCCCAATGTTTTTACTATGAATGTTGCCAATATTATGCCTAACGATGAGGTAATTGTTACCCTAAATTACACCGAACTTTTAACGCCAACCAAAGGAATATATGAATTTGTTTACCCTACGGTTGTTGGTCCTCGTTATACTTCAGAAAGGCAAAAACAAACGGGTACAAATGATTTTCAAAACCCAGCTTACCAAAAAGAAGGCGAAGAAGCCTGCTACGATTTTGACATTGCTGTAAATATTGCTACACCTGTTCCAATGCAAAAAATTACTTGTAATACACACAGCATTCGTGCAAGATTTCCGAGTAGAGAATACGCAAGCCTTTACTTAGATAGAAGTGAAACAAACGGTGGAAATCGTGATTTTGTATTGCAATATCAGTTATCAGGTGAGCAAATAAATACAGGCGTAATGCTGTACGAACACGAAGATGAAAATTTCTTTTTAATGATGGTAGAACCACCAAAGCGTATTGAACCAAAAAATATTCCTCCAAGAGAATACATATTTATAAACGATGTTTCTGGTTCAATGAGTGGTTATCCAATGGATGTTTCTAAAGGAATAATGAAAGATTTGGTGAGTAACCTTCGCCCAGAAGATAGTTTTAATGTATTGGTTTTTGCGGGTACTTCGGGTTGGATGGCAGATTCTTCGCTTGTAGCTTCGCAAGAAAATATTGATAAAGCCATTTATTTTATAGACAACCAGCGAGGTGGTGGAGGTACAGAAATTTTAAGAGCATTGAATAAGGCAATGAGTTTTCCTCGCCAACACGAAGAGTTGTCAAGAACTTTTGTAATTGTTACCGATGGTTATGTTTCGGTAGAAAAAGAGTGCTTTGATTTAATACGAGAAAATAACGATAAAGCCAACACTTTTATTTTTGGTATTGGCAGTTCGGTAAATCGTTACTTATTGGAAGGAATGGCACGTGCAGGAATGGGCGAACCATTTATTGTTTATGATAGACAACAAACCCAAGAACAAGCAAAATTATTTAGAGAATACATTAGCAATCCTGTTTTAACGCAAATAAAACTCGATTTTGGGAAGTTTGACGCTTACGATATTGAGCCAATTACCGTTCCTGATGTTTTTGCAGAACGCCCAATTATTGTTTACGGAAAATATAAAGGCGAACCAAAAGGAACAATTAAGTTAAAGGGTTTTTCAGGTAAAAAACGTTGGACTGAAAAAATTGATGTTTCAAAGGCAAAAGCAAGCGATGAAAATTCGGCATTGCGTTATTTATGGGCAAGAAATAGTATTCAACGTCTTGATGATTATGCTGATGTTGATTACCAAGTTGATAACAAAAAAGAAATTACAGAATTGGGTTTAAAGTACAATTTATTAACCAATTATACTTCTTTTATTGCCGTTGAAGAAGTTGTGGTAAACGAAAATGGAGTTGAAACAGTAAACCAACCCGTTCCTTTACCAAGAGGTGTTTCGGAATTTGCACTTGGTTTTGATTTAGAATTGGAAGAAGATATTGATTTAGCAAGTATTTCTTTGTATCAAGAAATTAATATGCTTACAGATTTAGATAACAACGAAGCAATTATTGCACATATTGAAAACAACTTAATCAAAACTATAAATAGTTGCCTACTTGCCGATAGCAATATTGAAGGCTTAGAAATAAAAGTTAACCAAAAAGGCAACACTACAAAAGTTAACTATTTAGGTAATAATGTTTCTGAAGAATTAAAGGCTTGCATTGAAAGTATAATAGCAAATTGGGATTTTAGTCAGTTAACAATCAATAGTGATTTTGAATTTGAGATTGTTTTTTAATAGTAAACAGCTATTAGACAACTGACCACAGTAGAGACGTAGCATTGTTACGTCTTTTTTAACAAATCCATTCAAAACAAACCAAAATATGTTCAATAAATTCTTTTCATCAATATTATTAAGTTGCTTATTTGTAGTTTTTGGTTGCCAAAATTCAGCACCAAAACCGCCACCAACTCCTATGGATATTACTTTTGTTTTAGGTAATGATAAAACAACTAAAAACCCTTTTTATGCAAAAGCAACAAACTATTTTAGATACAGCGAAAATAGTAAAACCGAACACGTAATTACACATTGCCACACCTTGCAAGATGTGCAAAATTATTTGATAGAAGAAGCTGAAATTAGCAATTTAATTTGGGAGAAAATAAATTTAGTTTCTCATGGGAATCAGTATTTAGGATTAAGTGCTAAGGTTGCACCTAAAAGTAAAAGAGCCACTTCGCAACGAATAGAAAAAGCACTGGCAGAAGGTATTTTACAACAATTGCCACAAAATATAATTACCCAAAACGTAGAAATAAATTTACATGGCTGTGGTTTAGGACAAAATAACGATTTAATACAAGCTGTTTCAAAAGTTTTTTCAAGCAAAGAGCAAGTAAACAAAGTAAAAGCAAGCCCTTATTTTGAGTATTATATTTCCGATAAAAAATCGGAAAAGATAGTAGAAAAGTATGATGCTGATTTTTATTTTACGAATTACAAAATGGGCTATGAACCCGAAAAAAATGTTTTGGTTAATAGATTGAAAAGAAAATATCCAAACAAAAATATTGATTGGAAAAAAGCAGTTGAAAATGAAGAAGCCGAAACCATAAACGATGTTTTTCATTACACCTTTGATGTGCCTGTAAAATGGGTTTTTGAATACGAGTGTGCCGAAGATTTACCCAATTTCAATTTAAAAAAACAAAAAGAATGTACCAATTGGGCAAAAAATAACCCAACAATTACGGCAGATTTAGCAAACTTAGAAATTGAACCAGAAAAATTTAATTGGTGGTTTCGTAAAATATACATAGACCAAGAAGATGGCACTAAAAAACCTGCTCTTTGGGTAAAAGGTTACTGTACTATGTTTTGTGTATTAAAAATTTTGCCCAATGAATCTACAAGTATTACAGCTATAAATTAACTTTAAGTCATTATTCAAAACACAAAAAACATATTCCAAAATAGCGTTCCACCTCAAATATTTAGAGCTACTAATTTTATGTGGAATAAACTAAAGTTAAATGCTCCTTGGAGTGTTGGTTATGTTAGTTCGTTAATTGAAATACAAAATTTTGAAAATAAGGAAGCGTGGGAAAACTTTTATTTCGAAACAGGCAAAAATAGAAAAATTGCCTTAGCACAACTACCTCAAAATATTCAGCAACAATTAAATGATATTAACTTAAATCAACAAGCTAAACAACAGCTAAGTTGGGAAGCCAAAAATCTAAACTTTAATTTCGGAAGAACAAAAGAAGAGTTAACAGAAAAGGGCAGTTTACTATTTAAAGCCTTAAATAACCAAAAAGTTAGTTTAGAGCATTGTATTGAAGCCGTTAGGTTTAGGGTAATTTGCGAAACTTGGAATGGAATTATAGTAAGAGAACACAATGTTATTGCCTATTTACAAAAACAATTCCCCAAAATTCAATTGCTAAAAACACAAGGCAGTTTCGATCATAAATACGCCGTAGATTACCAATTATATTACAATAAAAAACTAATTTGTGGATTGCAAATAAAGCCAAGCTCTTATGCTAAAAATACCAATTATTTACAAAAAGCCAAGCAAGCAAATGCACAAAAAAACAAGCAATACCGCCAGCAATTTGGCGTAGAAGTAATAAATATTTTAGCTAACCTAAATGGAATACCTAGCAACCAAAATAGCATTAAGCAAATTGCACAATTATTGCAGTGAAATATTTTAACTTTGCTCTTGCATTAAACTCATTAACTCGCTAACTCAATAATTGACAAATTGAAATGTACAAGTTACTACTACACATATTTTTAATCATTTTTATATCAAACAGTTTGCTAGCACAAAAAGTAAGTGTTTCGGCAAGTGCTTCTACAATGTCAACCGACCAAAGTGTAAAGGTTGAATTTAGAATAGATGATATTCCTAACCCAGATATTAGCGTGCCTTCTTTTGAAGATTTTGCCATTGTTGGTGGACCTAATAACTACCAATCTATGCAAATAATAAATGGTAAAACCTCACAGTTTCAAACAGTAAGCTATATTTTACAGCCACGCAAAGCTGGTACTTTTACCATAAAGCCGGCAACGGTAAAACACCGAGGCAAAACTCTCAAAACCCAACCACTAACCATAAAAGTAACTCAAGGAAAACAAAACCCACAAGCACAAGCGAACGCCAATAGTAATGCCGCCACAGCTTATGCAGGTGGAAAAAATATACAATTACCAAAAGGTGCAAAAGATTTTATGTTTTTGGTAATTGAAGCCGATACCAATAGCTTTTATATGGGCGAGCAAATTACGGTTCGTTACAATTTGTATTCTTTGTACGATGTATCAAATTATCAACTATCAGAAACACCAACGTTTCAAGGCTTTTGGGTACAAGATTTAACGCCATCTCGTATAAATGCCGAAAAGAAAATGGTAAACGGACAGTTGTATCAAGTTTATCCATTAAAAACTTATGCTTTATTTGCCCAGCGTTCGGGAGAAATAAAGTTAGATGATGCCCAATCGGAAATAACTTACCGAGAAGCAACAGGTAATAGTCGTAGCTTTTTTAGAAACTTTAGAACTCGAAAAATAAATGTAAAAGGCGAAGGACAAACCATAAAAGTTTTTCCATTGCCAGAAGAAAATAAACCAGAAAACTTTACAGGGGCAGTAGGTAAATTTGGTTGTAGCGTAAAAACCGACAAACGCACTTGCGAGGTAAACGAAGCCATTACCATTGATGTAAATATTAATGGTTCGGGAAATTTAATGCTTATAGAACCAGCAGAATTAGATTTTCCCGATTCGTTTGATGCCTATGAACCAGAAATGAATGAAAATATTTATGAACGAAACGATAAAATTACAGGTAGTAAAGCCTACCAATATGTAGTTGTACCAACCCAAGAAGGCACATTTACCTTACCAGCCGTTCCGTTTTCTTATTTCGATCCTGAAAAGCAAGCATACCAAACCATAAATGGCAGAAAAACTACCATAATTGTAAAGCCTTCTACCAATCCAGATTTAACCAATAAACCTAAAAAAGCAGAAAAAGATATAGCCGATATAAGTTTGGCTACAAGCCTTAAAAGCAAAGGTAGTAATGCAATGGTTTGGATGCCCATTTTAGGAATGTTGTACCTTGCACCTTTCGTATTATTTCCATTAGCAGTAGCACGTAAACGCAAAGAAGATGAAGATGCCAAAGACGTAATTGGCATAAAACGTAGAGAAGCTATTAAAAAAGCCCAAAAAAGATTAGAAACGGCTAAAACCTACTTAAATAAAAACGAAAAAAAGCCTTTTTATACCGAAACCATACAAGCAATTTGGGGCTATATTGGCGATAAACTAAACCTAAAAACTTCTGATATGAGTAAAGAAAATGCCAAAGATTTACTCTTAAAAGAAGGCATA
This sequence comes from Chitinophagales bacterium, assembly GCA_020629595.1. Classification (GTDB taxonomy): domain Bacteria; phylum Bacteroidota; class Bacteroidia; order Chitinophagales; family UBA2359; genus JAHDDA01. The sequence continues at coordinate 5,810 of JAHDDA010000049.1, read as the reverse complement.
AACGAACTATTGGTTGGCGAATTAATTAGCACTATTGAATATTGCGAAATGGCAATTTATGCCCCTATTCCTGGTGCCGATAAATTAGATAACACCTACAATAACACACTTCGTATTATTGCCGATATTGAGGAAGGAGTGGGGTAAATGGTTAATTAAATTTTCAAAAATATAACTTTATACAAGTTAGGGTTAATTTTGAGAAATGAAGTGATATTTGGAACTTTAAAAGATTAATATTCATTGATTAAAATGTATGACAGAATTTGCTAAACCATTAGTTGATTTCTTTCTAAATGAGAGAAACAAAATTTCTAAAAGAATATTTATATTCACCTTCATTTTTTCGGTTATAATACTTTTCGATAATCAAGCCAATTTTTCTTATAGCTATCGAAGATGTAATCAAATTCAACAGTTAAGTGAATTAAATACATTGATAAATAAAACTGAAGACGAAAAAATAGTTGCCAAGCTAAAAGATATTCAAATTGATATTCTTGAGAAAAAGCCTTTTCTAAACGAATCTATTGATTTTATATCCAGTCTTAGTTTCAATAGCATAAAGTTTATTGACAGATTTAGTTATAAAATAAGTGAAAACATAAGTTATAATAAGTTTTACCATTTTGTAACAATTAATTGGTTATTTATAGTCTTTTTCGTAGTTGGATTAATTACTGTTCCAATCGAATATTTTAAAAAGAAGAAACCATTTGCAGAAATGTTGGGAGGAATTATTGCTCTATTTGTTATTTTTACTCCTACTATGATGTTCTTTTCTTGGTTGATGGGGATATTTCAACCGATATTCGACAATAACATCTTGAACTATGGAATTAATATTTTGATATTTTTATTACCTGCATTAGCGAGTGGAATGTCAAAAAAGAAGAAGAAACAACCCTAATAAAAACTAAGCACAACTTGGCGTTGAAGTCATAGTTTGTAAATCTTTTCTTACTTCTTCTTTGTTAAACGCTGCCCAAGAATTACTATTTTACCAACCAACACACTACCTACAACAAAATTAGATTAAAACCACCAATTTTAGCAAACATAAAATACTACAAAGACAAGCGTTAACGCCACTTGCATAAACTCTCATATCTTTGCAGTATGTTACAAACAATGACAGGCTTTGGTAGAAGTCAAAAAATTATAAAAGGACAAAAATTCACCTTAGATATTCGTTCACTAAATAGTAAGCAATTAGATATAAATTTACGAATACCAACTACACTTAAAGGAGTAGAACCTCATTTACGCAATATTGTAGCCAAAGCCGTAGAACGAGGAAAAGTAGATGGTTTTCTTACTGTAGAAGCTGTTGGGGATGAAGCAACAAGTGCCATAAACTCTGCCGTAGTAAAAAATTATTGTCAGCAATTAATGCAAATAAATAAAGAACTAAATCTACCTAATGACAATTTACTTTCGGCTGTTTTGCAATTACCTTCAGCTTTTTCGGAAGAAAACTTTGATGATGATGAAATAACAAATGGCTTAAAAGAAATGTGTAACGAGGCAGTTACTCAATTAGAAAACTATCGTAAACAAGAAGGTGCAGACTTAGAAAAAGTATTCATTGCTAATATTGCCAAAATTGAATCAATAAAAGAGAAAGTAGCAGATTTAGCACCCATTCGCTTAGAAAAACAAAAAGCTAAAATTATAAATGCCTTAAATCAACTACAAGTAGATATAGATTCTAATAGGTTAGAGCAAGAGTTAATTTATTATATCGAAAAATGGGATTTGAACGAAGAGCTTGTTCGCCTAAAAACCAATTGTCAATTATTTAAAGAAGCACTTGCAACCGATGCTAAACGAAAAGGTAAAAAACTGGGTTTCGTAGCACAAGAAATTGGTAGAGAAATAAACACCTTGGGTTCAAAAGCTAACAATTCAGATATTCAACACCTTGTAATTCAAATGAAAGACGAATTAGAACAAATTAAAGAACAGGTTTTAAATACTTTGTAAATCTTGTAGAGGAATGCTTTTGTCAAACCTTCAAGGTTAAATTTGATATTAATTTATCATTCTCGACA
>JAHDDA010000049.1:1557-3656 GCA_020629595.1 Chitinophagales bacterium | reverse complement strand
ATAGATTTTTTCAAAATGTAAAGAAATTTAGTTTACAATGTATTAAATTCAAAATTGCAATAAAAACTTAATAAATTGTACATTTTTCCTACCGTAGAAAGTTTGCAAAAGTGGGTAAAACACCAACGCAAACAGAATAAAATAATTGGCTTTGTACCTACAATGGGTGCATTACACGCTGGTCATTTATCGTTGATAGAACAAGCAAAACAGCAAAGCGATGTTTGTATTGTTAGCATATTTGTAAACCCAACACAATTTAACGATCCAGCCGATTTAGAACGTTATCCAAGAAAAGACAGCGAAGATATTGCACAATTAAAAAAACAAAAAGTTGATGCACTTTTTTTCCCTTCAGTAGAAGAAATGTATCCAGAAGGCACAGAAATAAAAAAAGTTTACGATTTCGGAAACTTAGCAACAGTAATGGAAGGTGAACATCGCAAAGGACACTTTGAAGGTGTTGCCCAAGTAGTTAACTTGCTTTTAGAACAGACAACGCCCGATAAATTATTTATGGGGCAAAAAGATTACCAACAAGTTGCTATAATTAAACAACTTATTAAGTTAGAAGAAAAGAACATTGAACTGATTGCCTGCCCAACAATTAGAGAAATAGACGGCTTGGCAATGAGTTCACGCAATGCTTTGCTAACAGAAACAGAACGCCCACAAGCACCAAAAATTCAAGAAGCATTACAAATGCTAAAAGCTAATTACCAGAAAATACTATTAACTAAAGCATTAAAAGAAGCAATAGCACACATAGAAACCAATACCGATATGAAAGTTGAATATCTTACCGTTTCTGATGCACTTACCCTAGAAAAAGCTGAAAAATGGGATAATTTTGAAAATTTAGTAGCGTGTACTGCTGTTCATTTGGGAAAAGTAAGGTTAATTGATAATATATTGATTTCATAAATCTAATTTGTATCTTTGTTTGGCTAAAAATCAAAGTTTACAAATCGTTTTTTTATGAAAAATATTTACTATTTACTTTTCACCCTTCTTAGTTTTAACCTTTCGGCACAAATAACCATTGAAACTGAAGATTTACCATTGCCCAATAATCCAATTACATTAGCAGTTGGTAATGGAAATTTAGTTGATTTAGGTAATGCTTCATCCACAGCACAAACTTGGGATTTTACCGCCTTAGATGCTTTTAGTATCAATGAATCTGAATTTGCAAGTCCTGATGACTTAGCAGGTGGTAGTGACTTCCCTTCAGCAAATATGGCTAAAACAACACCACTTTTAGATGCCTTTGGTTTTTCATTAGGTGGCTTGTTAGCCTTACCAATTGATTTGCCCGATGCCAATTCATTTTACGCACCAAATAACGATGGTGGCATTGATTATTTAGGAATCCATACCAATTTAAGTATTCCAGGTATTTTAAATGGCGATGAAGAAAGTATTGATGTAAATCCGCCTATTAAATTTTTTACTACAGGAACTTATGGTACACAAGTTAACACAGATGGAAGTTTATTGCTAAAAGCACCTATTGATCCTGCGGTTGCCGAATTGCTTGGTGGCGATATTGACTTAGGAGGTATTGACCTTTCTTTTTTAGAAGCAGGAATTTTAATAGAAATAGATAGTGAAATAAATATTGATGCATTCGGCACTTTAGAAATGCCAAATAAAAGCTATGAAGTTTTAAGATATGCCGATGAGCTTGACTTACGATTATCAGTGGGTGCTTATCTTGGTCCAATTGAGCTTTTTAACTTAATAGATACTGCTTTTACTGCTACGCAATATGAATTTTGGGCAAAAGGCGAAAATTATCCCGTAATTAGTATGTTAGAATTAGAACAAGATGGCGAGTTAAGCATTATTTCTACCGATTTTATTTATGTACCAACTCCTGTAACTACTAGTTTTGAATATGAATTAGTAGAAGAAGATAATCCGTTTTTAGTAGGTTTTTCAAGTACTTCAACAGGTGATAACTTAAATTATTCTTGGGATTTTGGCGATGGAAATACAAGTAATCAACCCAACCCAACCCATTTATTTACCCAAGAAGGCGACTTTACAATTATACTTACAGTAACTGATGTGAATGGAGAATCGGCAACATTTTC
>JAHDDA010000049.1:0-1457 GCA_020629595.1 Chitinophagales bacterium | reverse complement strand
GTACCTGTTTTTTCAGATGGTTTTATCTTTATAGTCCCTTTATGGTTTTCAACAATACGTTTACAAATTGCCAAACCTACTCCCGAACCAGTAAATTCTTTTTTTGTATGTAAGCGTTGAAAAATTTTGAAGACTCTTTCTCTGTATTCTTTTGGAATACCAATACCATTGTCTCTAATAATAAATTTATGGTGGGTATTTGTGTTATTATAGTTTATCTCTACCCTTTTTATATGCGTTTTGTTGTATTTAATTCCATTATCAATTAACTGAAAAAAAAGTTGTTCAAGTTGATTTTCATTAGCATAAACCTTAGTTGGAATATGTTTATTTACCTCAATAATGATATCTAAATCAGCGTATTTTTGTTTCATGTGTTCTTCTATTTTCTTCAAAATCCACTTTAGATTTAATGTATCTTTTTTGAACTCCTCATTAGTATATTTTGAATAATTTAATAAGTTTTCTATAATATCATTCATATCAGAAACACCAGTTACTACAAAATCAATGTATTCTTTATTTTGTACATCTATTTCATCAATATTTCTTTTCAATAAGCTAGAAAAAGAACTTATGTTTCTAAGTGGTGTTTTTAAATCATGTGAAGCCACATACATAAATTGTTGAAGTTCTGCATTTCTTTGTATTAACTCGTTATTTAAATTTACTATGTTTTTATAAACAAATTCGCGTCGTATAGTTACAATTAAAAATACCGTAAAGCATATAGTGGCAGAAAGTATATATACAGGTAGATTAATTAAAATAGATTCACAATTAGCAATGGCAATAAGAAATAATGTAAAAACAATTATTGAAAAAACAGTCATCTCATATTTATCTCTAATAAATGCAGCTACACAAGCAAAAGAAATTAGTAATCCAATGCTATAATCTACCGAAAAACTATTTAGATATACTATATAAATTATCCAAGCTAGAGTTGCATTGTTGAGAAAAAATGCAAAAAAAGGAATATATTTTTGAATAACTTTAACTTTAAATGAACCCACAAACAGTAAAAGCCAACAAGCACTAATAAAGAGTCGAATACCTATATTATCAATAGCATTTATTGAAAAAAATTTAAGACAAAGACCATAAGCGGGTAAAAATATAGCAACTATAAAAGCCCATAACCGATAAGTCAAAATCTCGAAAGGTTTTACCTCAAGGTATTTTTTAAGTTTATTCATATCTCTTTATAATGGTAAGCAAAACTTATAAAGTTATACGTATTTTATCAAGTTAAGTAAACATTTTATATAAAAAAATTAATAGGTAAAAAAATAACATATAAAATTTTATTTAATTTGTTTTTGTTTGTTATATTTTGATAAATACCAAAGTTTTATCATATATCTGTTCGAGCTTTGACTGTATGTAAGCGAAGGAATACTTGATTTTACCGAAAATGTAAATATTGCAAGAGGTTTTGAACAACAAAAATACAT
>JAHDDA010000048.1:7193-12133 GCA_020629595.1 Chitinophagales bacterium | reverse complement strand
ATATATTTTCAAAAGTAATAGGTAAGTAAAGAATATCCAATTTAAAAGATAAGATTTCAAACAACATTCCAATTCTTACATAATCTTTTTCAGTTGTTAATATTGCTTTTTTTTCAATTGAAATTTCATTAAATTCTTTTTTAATTTTTTCAATATCTAATCTTGAAAAATTGTGATGATCTGGGAATTTCAAATGTTTAAAATTTACTTTTTGCTCATTCAAATATTCTATTAAACTCTTTGGATTGGCAATTCCTGTAACTAATAATATTGAATCGAAACTACTAAATTTACTTTCTCTATTATTCTGTATCTTCTTTGGTGGAAGATATTTTATTGTCGAAAATTCAATTGGTATTGATTTGAATCCAATATTTTGAAGAAATTTATCTTTTTCAGCTTTAGTTAAAGAATTAGGACATTTTGTAATCACAATTTTATCAACCCTTTTTATTCTTGATTTTACATCTCTAAGTGTTCCTGAAGGGAAGAGACTATTTTTCCAAAATGGATTTTGAAAAGTAGTTAACAAAATATTTTGGTGAGCTTTGATTTTTCTGTGCTGAAAAGCATCATCAAAGATTATTAGGTCTGTTTTTGGCTTTTCTCTAAGTAAAACTTTAACAGCTTCTACTCTATTAGCATTTACAACGAATGTTATTTTATTACCAAATTTTCGTTTTATTTGCAAGGGTTCATCTCCTACTTCTTGAGCTGAATGAGTTATTTTTACAAAAATTAACTCCTTACTTTTTCTTCCATATCCACGACTAATTATTGCAATATTATTATATCCTTCTTTTAATTTTTCTCTAATTAAAAACTCTATATAAGGCGTTTTTCCTGTTCCTCCAAATTCTAAATTCCCTACACATATAGATTCTACCGATGGAGTATAACTTTTTAAAAATTCGGCATTGTATAGAAAATGCCTTATCAAAAGAACTAACTTCCAAATTAACATTAAAGGATAAAACAGAATTTTAAGAATTTCCATTATCGACAAAATTAATAGCTTTTTTCTTTCTAATTTTAACAAAATGTGAACAAAAACAACTCAATATTAATTTAATATTAACAAATTAATAGATTTAGATTATATTTGCATAACATTGAGATTAAATAGTTACAATTATGAATAATTATAAGTTTAAAGAAGAGGTTAGATTTAAAGACAACTTAGTTTTTTTGTTTTTAGGGTTTGGAATTTTAGGATTAGTATTTTTTCTTTCAAAATTTATATATCTTGGTGAATTAACTACTGAAAAATTTATAGTTTTTTCGACTAGTATTATTCTATTAGTTAGCGTTACCTATTGGTTGAAATCTATTAAGTTAAATGTTTCAATTAATGATAAGCGAATAAAATTTAAGTTTTCACCTATAGATGTGAAGTCCAATAGAATTTATTGGAAGGATGTAAAGCATTGTAAGTTAATGAAAACTAATTATGCTTCTTCTTGGTTAGGAAATAATGTTCATACGACAAGAGAACATTGGTATTCTTTAAACGGAAAAAATGGCTTATTGGTTGAAACAAAAAATGGAAAAAACTATTTTATTGGTTGTAGAAACATAGAAGATTTATCTAAAACAATTAATAAATTAAATGCCCCAACTGAAGCTTAAGTTATAAGCCTTATGAGTTAAGTTGTACAATTCGTATAATCTATTTTTCTCTTGATTGAAAAACTTTTCAAAATAGCTTGCAGTTTACAACTTAACAAAACACATTTAAAAATCACTTTTCAGATATTATTTATACAACATTTTATTCAAACCATCAACGTAGGCTTTTAAAGAAGCAAAGACAATATCGGTATCACTACCAAAGCCGTAAGCAATATTATTTTTAGAATCAGCTAATTGCATGTGAACTTTTCCAATATCATTACTGCCTCTTGTCATTGCTTGAATAAAAAACTCTTCTAATTTAACGTCCTTTTTGATGATAATTTTTCTTATTGCATTGATAGCAGCATCAACAGGTCCATTTCCAATAGCTGTTTCTATATGTTTTTCGTTTAAATATTCCAATTCAACTTTAGCCATTGGAGCATTTGGATTACCACTCATTATCTGAGCATTTAATATTTTTATTTTAAGGCTATCATTTTTACTTCCTACCAGTGCCTTAACATCTTCTTCCGAAAAATCACGTTTACTATCTGCCATTCTTAGGAAACGTTCGTAAATTTTATCCAATTCACTTTTATCAAAACTCAAACCCATTGCTGATAATTGATGTTTTAAAGCGGCTCTACCGCTTCGAGCAGTTAAAATTATACTCGATTGTTTTACACCTACATCTTCAGGATCAATAATTTCATAATTATCTCGATTTTTCAAAACGCCATCTTGATGTATTCCCGAAGAATGAGCAAATGCATTTCTACCTACAATTGCTTTATTAGGTTGTACAGGCATTCTCATTAAATTAGATACTAAACGACTTAAAGGATATATTCTTTTAGTATTGATTTGAGTTTGTAAATTTAGATTTTTATGGGTTTGTAAGGTTAATGCTACTTCTTCCAATGAAGTATTTCCAGCTCTTTCTCCAATGCCATTTATGGTAACTTCGGCTTGTCTTGCACCATTCATTAAACCTGCCAAAGTGTTAGCAGTTGCCATTCCCAAATCGTTGTGGCAATGAACAGAAATGATGGCTTTTTCAACTCCTTTTACATTTTCCATTAGGTATTTTATTTTTGCTCCATATTGATCTGGTAGGCAATAACCCGTTGTATCTGGAATATTTACGACTGTTGCTCCTGCTTTAATAACCGCTTCTACCATTTTGGCTAAAAATTCATTGTCAGCCCTTCCAGCATCTTCGCAATAAAATTCAATATCTTCTACATATTTTTTAGCGTATTTTACAGCAGCAATTCCACGTTCCAAAATTTTTTCTCGTGTACTATTAAATTTATATTTTATATGATAATCTGAAGCACCAATACCTGTATGAATTCTTCCTCTTTTGGCATATTTTAAAGATTCAGCGGCAACTTTAATATCATTTTCAACGGCTCTTGTTAAAGCACAAATTGTTGGTTCAAAAACAGCTTTTGAAATTTCAACTACCGATTTAAAATCACCAGGGCTTGAAACTGGGAAACCAGCTTCAATAACATCTACTCCTAATAATTCCAATTCTTTTGCAATTTCTATTTTTTCAATTGTATTTAATTGACAACCTGGCACTTGTTCACCATCACGCAGAGTAGTGTCGAAAATGTATATTTTATTGCTCATTATCTAATGCTTGTTTTTGTAAAAAGAAATGGGAACAAGGAGAATATTTTTAAAGTTGTTCAATGATTTTTTGTGTAAACTCTTTAGTTCCTAAAATGTGATTTTTATCTGTTTCAGCTTCTACCAAATCAGCAGTTCTAAATCCTAATTTAAACACTTTTGCAATGGCATTTTTTATACTATCTGAAGCTAACTTGTTGTTAAATGAAGTTTCAAGCATTAAAGCAACCGACATTATTGCTGCAGATGGATTTGCTATATTTTCCCCTGCAATGTCAGGTGCTGAACCATGAACAGGTTCAAATAAACCCACTTTGCTACCTACAGAAGCTGAAGGTAATAAGCCCAAAGACCCTGCAATTTGTGAGGCTTCATCGGTAAGAATATCGCCAAACATATTGCCCGTTACAATTACATCGAATTGGCGTGGATTTAAAATTAGTTGCATAGCTGCATTATCAATAAATAAATGTGATAGTTCGACTTCTGGATAATCTTTTGAAACTTCATTTACCGTTTCTCGCCATAATCGACTACTTTCTAAAACATTTGCTTTATCTACTGAAGTTAGTTTTTTGTTTCTTCGCATTGCGGCTTCAAATGCCATTTTTGTAATACGTTCTACTTCGTATTTTTCGTATTTCATTGTATCAATAGCAACTGTGCCGCTGTTTTGTCTTTCACGAGGAGTTCCAAAGTAAATGCCCCCTGTTAATTCTCGATAAAATAAAATATCAGCTCCTTTTAATATTTCAGGTTTTAAACTTGAAGTAAAAAGCAATTCATCGAAAATAGTTATTGGACGAATATTAGCAAATAAGCCTAATTCTTTACGTAATTTTAATAACCCTTGTTCTGGTCTTACTTTAGCCGAAGGATTATTGTCGTACATAGGCATCCCTACTGCACCCAATAAAATGGCATCAACTTTATTACACATTTCTAATGCTTCATCAGGTAATGGATTACCTGTTTTTTCAATAGCTGAATGTCCAATATAACTATGTTGGTAGGAAACAGAAAAGTTGAATTTTTCTCCAATGGCATTTAACACCAAACAAGCTGCATCAACTACTTCTGGACCAATTCCATCGCCTGCTAAAATTCCTATTTTATAGTTTGTCATTTATTTTTTAATGATTGTTACCAAAGTAATCGTAGCGGTGCTACGATTCTACATACAATTTGTATCATATTTTTTCTTCGTAAGCTAAAATTGCTTCTTTTTTACTGATTAGATAATCAATATTATCGTAACCTTTTTGTAGGCACATTTTTTTGTACGGATTAATTTCAAAATCGACAACTTCATTAAGAAAATTCATTTGCTGATTTTCTAAATCAACTTCTATCTCAAAATTGTTATTTTTTTTTATTTCAGCAAATAATACTTCTAATATTTCATCGGAAACTTCAATAGGTAAGATGCCATTATTTAAAGCGTTGTTTTTGAAAATATCTGCGAAAAAACTTGAAATAACTACTTTAAAACCATAATCGGCAATTGCCCAAGCAGCGTGTTCTCTGCTTGAACCACAACCAAAGTTTTTTCCAGCTACTAAAATTGAGCCTTTGAAATTAGGATTATTCAATATAAAATCTGGATTTTTTGTTTCTCCTTTTGTATATCGCCAATCTCTAAACAAATTATCTCCAAAACCTTCACGAGAAGTTGATTTTAA
>JAHDDA010000048.1:0-7093 GCA_020629595.1 Chitinophagales bacterium | reverse complement strand
GCTGCAATTCGTAAATCTTCAATGCGTGAATTGGTACAAGAACCTATGAAAACATAATCAACTTTTTTTCCAATCATTGCATCACCTTTTTCATAAGCCATATACTTTAATGATTTTTCATAAGATTCATCTGAATCGTGAATAGGTGTTTCAGTTGGAATATTATCATCAATACTTATACCCATTGCTGGATTTGTTCCATAGGTAATCATTGGCTTAATGGCTTCTGCTTCAAAAGTAAATTCTTTATCAAAGTGGGCGTTTTCATCAGTAAATAAAGTTTTCCAATAAGCTAATTTAGAATCCCATTCTTCGCCTTTTGGAGCAAATTTTCTGCCTTTTATATATTCAAAGGTTGTATTATCTGGAGCAATTAATCCGCCTCTTGCTCCCATTTCAATACTCATATTGCAAATTGTCATACGGGCTTCCATACTTAAACCTCTAATAGCCGAACCTGCATATTCTACAAAATAACCCGAACCGCCACCCGTTCCTAATTTTGAAATGATGTATAAAATAATGTCTTTTGAACTTACGCCTTTACCTAAATTTCCTTCAATAGAAATTCGCATAGTTTTAGGCTTTTGTTGAAGAATACATTGTGTTGCTAAAACTTGCTCTACTTCGCTAGTTCCAATTCCAAAAGCAATTGCTCCAAATGCTCCATGGGTACTTGTATGACTATCGCCACAAACCATTGTTTTTCCTGGTTGGGTAATGCCTAATTCTGGTCCAATAACGTGTACAATTCCCTGAAACGGATGTCCTAAACCATATAATTCTATTCCAAACTCATTGCAATTATCGTTTAATTTCTGAACTTGCTTACGGCTTAAGATTTCCCTAATTGGTAAATGCTGATTGATTGTTGGCACATTATGGTCGGCAGTGGCAACTGTTTTATCAGGGCGACTAACTTTTATGCCTCTTTTTCTTAATCCATCGAATGCTTGTGGGCTTGTTACTTCGTGAATAAGATGTGTATCAATATATAAAACTGCTGGTGCATTTTCTTCTTGTAATACAATATGCTTTTCCCAAATTTTATCGAAAAGTGTTTCTGCCATAGTTAAATATTTTGCTTTCTAAAACTAATCATCTTAATTTTAGAAAGCAAAACGTAACTGCTAATTCAAGCAACTATTTGACTTTAATCAATTAATTACTACTATTTGCTATCTAATTATATGAATTACAACTTGATGAACTCTTTTTGTACAGTATAATTTTCAGTTGTAATTTGAATAAAATACAAACCGCTTTTTAATTCTTGAATTTCTACATTATTTTGGTTATTGTATTTACCAATCATTTTTCCAGAAACATCAAAAATTGATAATTGAAAAGGCTCATTTACATTTTCAATTTTTATAAAATTTGAAGCAGGATTTGGGAAAATTGAAATAGTTTCAGTAAATATATTAGCATTTGAACTTGAAATTGCTTGTTCTTCTTCACACTCTTTTAAGTTCATTGTAATTTCAAACGATTCTTCAACAGGAATACCTATATTTTGATCGAAACAGACTAAATCATTACACATATAGCAATTCATAATTACTTCTCGTTCTAAAACTATTTCATAATTTAAGCTCCCTTCTGAACTAGCACTATCAATAGCTACTACAACCCTAAGGTAATCATCTTCAAAATTTATAAAATCTAATATAGTGGAATTATTGACAATTCCATTTTGAGTAAATTTATGCTCAATAATATAAGTTTCTAATTCAGGAAGTAAGGTACAATAGCAATCTATAATTTCGCCATCGTGTACACAGAAATCTGCTTCAATTTGGGTTCTAACCGCCTCTGGCAAACTATCGGAAGCAGAAAAAGCCAATGAGTTATTTATATAAATATGGGTTGTATCGCTTTTACAAACGCTTTCTAAATCAACACAATTTTCTGCAAAGTTATCGTACTCAAAAACACATTCATCGCAATCATTTACAAAAGATGTAGAATTACTTTGATGACAATTTTGAGAATTGACATTTACTCCAAACAGCAATAAAATTAATATGGTTAAAAACTTAGGCATATTACTTACTTATCAATAATTTATCTGTTTTCAATATTTTATTTCCATCGGTAATTGAATAAAAATACAAACCATCGGTTAAATTAGAAACATCAATTATTGCTTTACTATTACTAAATTGATTGTGTAATAAAACTATTTTTCCTTGAACATCAGTAATAACTAATTTAGGGTTTTTATAATTTCCATTTACCTCTAAATTTAAAATATCAATAGCAGGATTTGGAAAAACCTTAAAATTATTTTTTAATTCACTTGTATTTGTAGTTTCAATTAATTTGAATCCAGCATCAATTGTTCCATTAATTCCACCAGCTTCAATGCTAAAAGCTTCGGTTAAACCTGTTTCTGGAATTAAATCGCTGTCATTTTCTACACCAGCATTTGCCCCTGCACCATAAGTTGTAGGCTCATAACCATTTGGTGTTTCAAAACCAACAATATATTCTTTGCTTGCATCTAAATTGGTAAATTGGTAAACTCCATTGGTGCTTGTATTAGTTGTAGAAACGGGAATATTTGTATTTGAAGCATCATATAAAATTACTAAAACATCATCAATTCCATTTTCATCGGCATCATACATTCCATTTTCGTTAGCATCTTCAAAAACAGAATTTCCTAAACCACCTAATTGAGGCTGTGATACTCCTGCGTCATTATTTGTTAGAATAGTAAAATCATCGAAATAGAAACCATCTTCTTCTACAAATCCATCGGAATAAAGTAAAAACTCAATATTAATTACCTTACCTGTAAAGTTTGATAAATCTATTGTTTCTTCAACCCATTCATTTTGAAAACCATCATAATAAGGTTCATCTGGTGGTAAATAATAATTGTTTCCAGTTTGTGTATATTCTCCACACAAAGGAATTATTGTTCCACTAGAAACCTCAATTGCTCTTACTTGTACATAATCATAATTTGACTCAATATTCCATTTAGCCCAAAATTTCAATTCGGCTTTTGTAGTATTTGTTAAATCTATTGTTTCAGATAAAGCAATTGAATTATTCTGATTTGCACTATAATCTCCATTTTTGGAATCGGTAAAACAAGAAGGCTCTGTATAAAAATCATTTGTAGTAATGTCCCAACCATTAGTATTCCAAGAAAATAAATTGTTTCCACTATCTTCTATAAGAACCAATAAATCTTCTGTTGAAGCAACTCCTTCAAAGGTTGTGAAAAAATCAAAACTTTCTTTTAAGTCATCTGAATAATTTACCGTAATGGTTACACCATATTTATCGCCACTATTCAAATTTTCATTTACGGCAATTGGAACATCGAAATTAAAAGTTTCGGAAAAAGCTAAATCCAAATCAAAACTAAAAGGTGAAGAATTATCTGCATTGGTATAAGTAATATCTACGGAAATGGGTGCAGCTTCTAAACCAGCTTGTAAAATATCAAAGTTGTACAAGCCTACATTTTCATTAAAATTTTCGTTTAATAATGTAGGATAAGCATAATTATTCATACAACGAGTTGCATTTATATTTTGCAAAACCATATCTAAACACAAAGGAACAATTCTTTCGGCAGGTGGATAAAAACCATCGGCTGCAGAACCAACTTCAGGCGTAAAAGCTAAAATCTTGTTCTTTGTTTCATCGCCATACATCCAATCGTCAGAATCACCATTAACCGAATAACCCAATATTTCATCCACCGTTCCCACTGCATAATCGTTATCTTGAATTAAGGCTTTTCCAATGGTTCTAAACAGTAAAGAATCAGGCGTAGGATCGAAAGGGATATATGCCCACGGATGAATTAATAAATTACTATAAGTATGACAATTCAAAGCAATTAAAAATTCGTTTTGTTGACACAACCAATTTATGGCTTGCGTTTCTGGTTCTGAGGCGGCACTTGGTCCACGATATGTAAGATTTGAAGGATTAGGGGAAGAACCTGCATCGTTTAATCCCCAAGCAAAACTGTAATTTCTATTCAAATCAACACCATCTTCATCATTTATAAATCCATTTTCATCGTTATCTCTTGCATTTTTACGCCAAAATGAATGAAAATAATTGCCTTCGTTATTTATAAATGTTGTTTCTTGATCAATTACATAACCATCTGGATTTACGCAAGGAACAAAGAATAATTCGTTATTATCAATCATATTTTTAATAATAGGGTCTTTGTCGTAATTTTCCAATAAATAATACATTGTAAAAATTAACTGCGACATTGAAACGGGTTCTCGTGCGTGATGAACTGCTGTATATAAAACTTGTTTTTCCTGTTCACTTTCATCTTCATAGGGATTATCAGACATTTTCATATAAAAAATATCTCTATTTTCGTGCGTTTTAAAATCTGAAATTGGTGCTTTTATAGTAATTAATTCAGGATATAAATTACTCATATTATCTAAATGCCCCAATGCTTCTTCATAAGTAAAAAAGCCAGCAAAACTTCCCAACTCAAAATTTTCTGGTACTTGGTAAGTTTCATCTAAAGAAGCTCCATCTTCACATCCATTGGCAGAACTTCGTATTTTAGAATTAGCATACAACTTTCTTCTTTGATTGTAATATTCATTTGCCGATTGGTGGGTTATTTCATAATTTGTATTGGTTAAAGCCAATAACGGAAGATCTTTTTCAAAAACTTCACATTCAAAATAAATATCTTTTCGCCAAATTCCGTGATCGATATCCATTCCGTTTTCTTGCAATTCGCTAATGTTTTGTGGCGAAGTAAATATTCTTACTCTTGAAACATTAGCTATATCTTCTGCAGAAACTTTGCAATGGCTTCCGTGTGCAAATACCGAAAGACTAGTAAGTAAAACTAAAATAAATTGAGTGAGTATGCTTTTCATTTTTTAAAATTGAACCATAAAAATAAAACTTATTACTAGTATTTCAATGTCTGAAGCTGGACTTTAGTTTATGATTTGACATATAAACTTATTGATAACAAGAAATTAATGACAAAAAGACAGCATATAACTGAATAAATATGCCAAATTGAGCATACAAAACGCCAATAATACATTTTTTTTCTAATGGTACGCCAGTTGTAATAAATAAATTAGCGATTAAAGAATTGCTAACAAAAATTGAATTTAACTAATTAACTTTTTAAATATTTTTTATCAATGAGTAAAATTATTGGAATTGATTTAGGAACAACCAACTCTTGTGTTGCAGTAATGGAAGGAAACGAGCCAGTTGTTATTCAAAATGAAGAAGGTGGAAGAACAACACCTTCAATAGTTGGTTTCTTAGATAATGGAGAAAGAAAGATTGGAGACTCTGCAAAGCGTCAGGCAATAACTAACCCAGAAAAAACCATTCGTTCTATTAAAAGATTTATGGGCGAAAAATTCTCTGATGTTTCAAGCGAAGCAGGAAAAGTACCTTATAAAGTTTTAAAAGGCGATAACGATACGGTAAGAGTTGATATTGATGGTCGTTTATACACACCACAAGAAATATCGGCAATGGTGTTGCAAAAAATGAAAAAAACTGCCGAAGATTATTTAGGACAAGAAGTAACTGAAGCGGTAATTACAGTACCTGCTTATTTTGGCGATGCTCAACGCCAAGCAACTAAAGAAGCTGGTGAAATTGCTGGTTTAAAAGTTCGTAGAATTATTAACGAACCAACTGCGGCATCTTTAGCTTATGGTTTGGATAAGAAAAACGATGATGTAAATATTGCTGTTTTCGATTTAGGTGGAGGAACATTTGATATTTCTATTTTAGAATTAGGTGATGGTGTTTTTGAAGTAAAATCAACAAACGGAGATACGCACTTAGGTGGTGATGATTTTGACCAAGTAATTATTGATTGGTTGGCTGAAGGTTTCAAAATGGAACACAATATGGATTTACGTAAAGATCCAATGGCGTTGCAACGTTTGAAAGAAGCTGCTGAAAAAGCTAAAATTGAACTTTCGGGTGGAACAGAAACAGAAATTAACTTACCTTATGTAACAGTTGTTGATGGTGTGCCTCGCCACTTAGTAACTAAGTTAAGCCGTTCAAAATTTGAGCAAATTGCCGATCATTTATTTGAAGCAACTTTAAGACCTTGTAGAGAAGCCTTAAAAGATGCTGGAATGGATAAAAACGATATTGATGAGGTAATTTTAGTAGGTGGTTCAACTCGTATTCCTAAAATTCAAGCAATTGTTGAGGAGTTTTTTGGTAAGAAACCATCAAGAGGTGTAAACCCAGATGAAGTTGTTGCAATTGGAGCAGCTATTCAAGGAGGTGTTTTAACGGGTGAAGTTAAAGATGTATTATTATTAGATGTAACACCACTTTCTTTAGGTATTGAAACTATGGGAGGAGTTTTCACTAAGTTAATTGAATCTAACACGACTATTCCTTCTAAAAAATCTCAAGTATTTTCAACTGCTGCCGACAATCAGCCTTCAGTAGAAATTCACGTTTTACAAGGAGAACGTTCAATGGCTGCCGATAATAACACAATTGGTAAATTTTTCTTAGATGGCATTCCGCCAGCACCACGTGGTGTTCCTCAAATTGAAGTAACTTTCGATATTGATGCTAACGGAATTATCAATGTTTCGGCAAAAGATAAAGGAACAGGAAAAGAGCAAAACATTCGTATTGAAGCTTCTTCTGGTTTAAGCGATGAGGATATTCAAAAAATGCGTGATGAGGCTAAAGCCTACGAAGAGCAAGATAAAAAAGCTAAAGAAAACATTGAAACAATCAATAAAGCTGATTCAATGATTTTCCAAACTGAAAAGCAATTGAAGGAATACGGCGATAAAATTCCTGCTGAGAAAAAAGGTGCAATTGAAAGTTCTTTAACGGAATTAAAGGCGGCTCACTCTGCTAAAGATATTGATGCTATTAATGCTGCTTCTGAAAAGATTAATGCTGCTTGGCAAGCCGCTTCGCAAGATATGTATCAGGCTCAACAAGATGCACAAGCAAATCCGAATACTGGTGCTGGCGAGCAAACACAAGCAGAAGAACCAGTAGTAGAAGATGTTGAAGATGCTGAAATTGTAGATGATAAAGCTTAATTCTTGAAATGAAA
>JAHDDA010000047.1:8842-12353 GCA_020629595.1 Chitinophagales bacterium | reverse complement strand
AACATTGTTGGTAAAATAAAAGACAGTTTTTTGAGAATTGGGAATTTGAGAATTGAGAGTTTGGGAAATTCTTGAATAATCCACCACCAAATGGTAGTAAACACCTGTCTTGGTTTTCCGACCAAAACCTTTATTAAAATGGTAATTTATTGCGTTGTAAGATGCGTTAAATCGGCATCCTCTAGACTTGCAATATCAATTTTTTTATTGAACAACACTTGATTAAGTTACCACATATCAATAGCTTTGTTGCTTACAAATGATAGAAAAACTCACAGTTGAACGTCTTTCGCAAATGGTTTTGCTGAATAGGTTAGATAAGGATGTTCGGGTTGTTTATGAAAAATACTTAACGCCTGCCTCAAAATTTATGTACATAAATGGTCAGCGGGTGCATTACCGTATTGAAGGTAGGGGCGAACCACTTCTACTTTTACACGGTGCTTTTGCTTCTTTGCACACTTTTGATGCGTGGACCAATATTTTAAAAAAACATTTTAGGGTTATTCGTTTAGATATGCCTGGGTTTGGGCTTTCGGGTCCTAAAATAGACGATAATTATGCTATGGCAGTAAATTGTGATTTTATTGCTACATTTTTGGAAATTTTAGAAATAGATTGTTGTCATATTGCTGGTAGTTCTTTAGGAGGATGGACTTCTTGGGAGTTGTGTTTGCGTTATCCTGCTTTGTTTGAAAAACTTGTTATGCTAGACCCAGCAGGTTTTATAGATTCTGAAAGTATTCCTTTACCGTTTAAAATGGCAAGAACTCCTTTTTTAAATAGGGTTGCCAAATACACTATTCGCAAAACGGTTTTAGAGGTTTTTATGAAACAGGTTTTTGTTGATACTTCAAAAGTAACCGAGGCTTTAATTGACCGTTATTATGATTTGAATAACCTACCTGGCAATGCTGAAGCCTTTGTGCGTATGGTAAATATTAAATTAATTGACAATACCCATAAACTGCACAGAATAGAACAACCTACTTTAATTATTTGGGGGAAACAAGACCGCTGGTTGCCCTTAAAAAATGCTTATAAGTTTAATATTGAAATTCCTAAAGCAGAGTTAATTATTTATGATGGTGCTGGGCATATTCCACAAGAAGAATGTCCTATTATTTCTGCAAATGACACAATTGAATTTTTGAAAAGAGGGAGCTGAGCATTGCAATGTATGATACAAATGTAGCGTGCTAGATTTGTACCGTAAGACTTAATTTTGATAGGCTAAATTCTTAAGATTAAAAATGTGTAGCAATCTATATTTTACTTAAAAAGCTCTGCTAAATCGCTAAGGTTTAAGGTAGTGCAGGTTGGCTCTCCGCTTGGCGAAACATACGAATATTGGCAAGCAAATAACTTATCAATAAAATTATTAAGTTCTTCGGTGTTTAGTTGGGTTGTTGCTTTTTGAACGTTTTGTTTTGCCAATGCTATTAAAAATTTATCTTTAAATTGTTGCAAGCCATTTTCTTCAATTGAACTTGCTTTGTAGTTTTCTAAAAGTAATTCAATTATTTGCCTGTGGTCTTTTATGCCTAAATCAGCAGGCACAGCTTCAATAGCAAAGTTATTGGCTTCTACTTCAGAAATATGAATACCTAAATTTTTCATTTCGTTAACCATTGAACGCAAAATATGGCTTTCGCTGGCTGGCAGGCTTATGGTTTGTGCAAACATTACTTGCTGCGGAAATGCTTGTTTTTTTGCTTCAAACTGTGCTTTGAATTTTTCATACAATATACGTTCTAAAGCTGCTTTTTGGTTTACCAATAATATGCCCGTTTTTATTTGATAAATTATATATTTATCGTGAATTTGAATGGCTTTTGTTGCTAACTTTTGCTCGTTGAAAAGGGAATTATTCTCATTACCATTAGTGGCTTTATTGTTTAGTTTACTTGGCAAAATTGTTCCAGAAGCAACAGTTAAAACTTGTGGTTCATTTTGGGGCTTTTCTTCATCAAAAACAGGGTTAACCTTTAGGGCTTCTTGCCAATTTTGTTGCATTGGCGAAGGCTGCTTATTACCATTAAAATCGTTTCTAAACATATTTTCCACTCTTTTTTGCTTGGGTGGTTCTTGGTTAAAAGGATTGTAGGTTTCGTTGTTTGCCTTGTTTGGTAATCCAAGTTTCGATATCCAAGCATTGCCATCCAAAATGGCTTCTTGGTCAAAATCAATAGTGGGTATTACGTTGTGAGACGCTAGGGCTTTTTGCACTACTGATTTTAATAGTTTATATACTAATTTTTCATCTTCAAATTTTATTTCTTGCTTACTAGGATGCACATTTACATCAATTCTTGCTGGATCTATGTCTAGAAAAATGACAAAAAAGGGATTTAGCTCATCGTGCATTATGCCTTCGTAGCAGCTTTTAATGGCGTGTTGTAGGTAATGGTGTTTTACAAATCTATTGTTTACAAAAAAGTACTGTTGCCCGCGTGTTTTACGAGCTATTTCGGGCTTACCAATAAAGCCACTAATATTTAAACTGGTGGTTTCTTCTTTTAAAACAAGTAGCTTATCGTTGTACTTTTTGTTCATAATAGCAACAATACGCTGTTTTAAATTACCTCTATTTAAGTGATAAATTTCTTTATCGTTGTGGTTTAGGGTAAAACTAATATTTGGGTGTGCCAGTACAATTCTCTGAAATTCTTCTAGCACATATTTCATTTCTATACTTTCTTTTTTCAGAAAATTTCGGCGTGCAGGAACGTTATAAAACAAATTTTTTACATAAAATTGTGTACCAGTGGCACATTGGCAATTCTCTTGCTCAATAAGTTTACTACCTTCTATTCTTATGTAAGTACCTAATTCATCTTCGGCTTGTTTGGTTTTAAGCTCTACTTGAGCAATAGCGGCAATAGAGGCTAGAGCCTCGCCTCTAAATCCTTTGGTATTTAAGTTAAAAAGGTCTTCAGCATTTTTAATTTTAGAAGTGGCGTGGCGTGAAAAACACAAACGGGCATCCATTGGCGACATACCTATACCATTATCCACTACTTTAATTAGGCTTGTACCTGCATTTTTTAAAATTAGCTGAATGTGGCTCGCCTGTGCATCAATCGCATTTTCTAGCAATTCTTTAACGGCGGCGGCTGGTCTTCCAATCACTTCTCCAGCAGCAATTTTATCGGCTACTGAATCTGGCAAAAGGTTTATAATATTCCCCATAGGTTGGTTTGTTGTGGTTTCGGTGTTTTGGTGGTTATCTATGGGTGTTTTATAATATTAAAGAAAGTTTTTACCACTTTTAAAAAGATTTACTTATGCACTCTTGGCGTAATTGTATCTTTCTATCAAATCTAAGTTGTTGTGTATTTAGTAGGTACAATAATCGGCAATCCCTACTAAGGATGCGATAGCAATGCGATTGACGATCGCCATCTCTACTAAAAATACTACATTTTATTAATATTTCTGATAAAAAACAATAACAATATGCATAACAATCCTATTGCAATAGCTTTTGGCATTAAATCTAAAAACAAGG
>JAHDDA010000047.1:0-8742 GCA_020629595.1 Chitinophagales bacterium | reverse complement strand
AATATGCATAACAATCCTATTGCAATAGCTTTTGGCATTAAATCTAAAAACAAGGCAAATATAACAAACATCATTGCGGTTAACAATACTGTTCTTAGTAATTGTGCACTTCTTCCAGTACGTTTTCTAAACACATATTCCTTATCGGAAAACGCCCCAGAAATTTGACTTTTATTCCTGTAAAAACTACCTTTTTCTAACTTTATTCTTTTATCTCTACGTTCTTGTCTTTCCTCTACATCTTTATCATAATACAAAGGTTTGTAATCAAAACGCTTGTGTTGTGGCACTTTAAAAAACGATCTCATATTTCAATAGTTTTTAGTTACCTAATTAACGGAAAGTTACAGTATTCTGTTGTTAATTTTCATTAAATAGTTGCTTTTGTGTATAATATGTATGGAAGTTGTTTAAAAATTCATTTTATGTAATTCAACAAATTAACATTTTATATTTTCAATTCGTATATTAGTAGTATAATTGAAATATTCGACATATTTGTTTTATTTGTAGCTGGAACTATTGGTGGATTCCTTTCAGGCTTATTGGGCATTGGTGGTGGACCTATTTACGTTACCATTTTTACTTTGTTTATAACACAGCTTACTGGCGGTTCACTTTCTAGCACCGATTATGTAAAAATAGTACTGGCACACACTTCTTTTTGTACATTGTTTGCTGCTTTTTCGGGCAGTTATAAACAGTACAAGTTAAATAATTTTTATTGGCAAACTTCGGTAGCAATTGCCATTCCTTCTATAATTGCTTCGGTTTTAATGGCAGAAA
The DNA here is from genome assembly GCA_020629595.1 of Chitinophagales bacterium. Lineage (GTDB taxonomy): Bacteria > Bacteroidota > Bacteroidia > Chitinophagales > UBA2359 > JAHDDA01. The sequence goes on along the minus strand of JAHDDA010000047.1, from coordinate 7,956 downwards.
TTTTATCGAGAATTTCTTACAATAAAACTATTTTTTCTATGGTATTTATAGCTTCTTTATTACCTGCCTTGTATAAAATGTTGGTTGATAACCCCAACAAAAAACGTTTTAATCACCCAAGAGGTATAAAGCGTTTAATGTTAGGGCTTACTGGTGTTACTGCAGGTTCTGTTTCGGCACTTACTGGTTTGGGTGGTGGTTTTGTTATTGTACCTTTACTCAATAGTTTATTTAATATAAAAATAAGGAAAACCACTTCTATTTCTTTGGGTGTTATTGCTATGACCTCATCGGCTTTAGCACTGTATTATATGCTACGTTTCAGCTTTCCAATGGTAGATTTACCGTTTATGATAGGAGCTGTTTCTTTTGCTCTTTTAATTCCTGTTTTATTAGGTGTTGCCATTGCTGCACCCTTTGGTGTTTCCTTTGCTAAAAAACTAACGCCTTTTCAAATTAGATTTATTTTTAGTGCTGTTACTTTATTGGTTATTGCCAATATTATAAGGCAAATGTTTTGAAATTTACTTTTTTTGCAAAAAAGAATGTACTTCTTCGGCACATTCACGCCCTTCGGCAATTGCCCACACTACTAATGATTGCCCTCTACGCATATCGCCAGCACAAAATACTTTTTCAACTGTTGTTTTATAGGCTTCGGTGGCAACATTTCCCCTTTCGGTAAGGCTTACTTTTAGTTCGTTAAGCACTCCATCTTTTAATGGATGCACAAAACCAGCGGCTATAAATACCAAATCGCAAGGAATTACTTTTTGTGTTCCAGCAATTGGTGTCATTTCAAACTTTCCATTGACATTTTTTTCCCATTTCACCTCAACTGTTTCAATGCCACTCAATTTTTTTCCATCTTCTGAAATAAAACGCTGAGTATTTATTGCCCATTGGCGTTCGCATCCTTCTTCGTGTGAGCTTGAGGTTTTCAAAGTCATGGGCCAAAGAGGCCAAGGATTATCGGCAGTTCTACTTGTTGGTGGTTTAGATAATAATTCTATTTGCACAATACTTTTTGCCCCCAAACGGTTTGAAGTGCCTATGCAATCTGAACCTGTATCGCCCCCACCAATAACTACTACATTTTTATCTTTTACTTCAATAACATCTTCGGCAGTAACAATATCACCTGCTACACGCTTATTATTTTGGCTTAAAAATTCCATAGCAAAATAAACGCCCTTAAAGTCTCTTCCTTCTATTTTTAAATCCCTTGGTGTTTCAGAACCACCACAAAGCACAACTGCATCGTAATTTTGGGTTAGCTGGGTAGCCGAAACATCTACACCTATGTTTTGGTTGCTTAAAAATTCAATCCCTTCTTCTTCTAAAATATTAATACGGCGTTGAACCACATTTTTTCCTAATTTAAAATCGGGAATACCATACCTAAGCAAGCCACCAATACGGTCGTTTTTTTCAAAAACAGTAACTGTGTGTCCTTTTTGATTTAATTGGTCGGCAACTGCCAAACCAGCAGGTCCTGAGCCAACAACTGCTACTTTTTTATTTGTTCTTTTAATAGGCACACGTGGTTGAACCCAATTGTTTTCAAATGCTTTTTCAATTACGCTTTTTTCAATGTATTCAATGGCAACAGCATCGTTATTTATTCCTAAAACGCAAGAGGCTTCGCAAGGTGCAGGGCAAATTCTACCTGTAAATTCTGGAAAATTATTTGTAGAAATTAGGGTTTCGTAGGCTTTTTTCCAGTTCTTTTTATAAACGGCATCATTAAATTCGGGAATTAAGTTTCCCAAAGGGCAGCTACTGTGGCAAAAAGGCACACCACAATCCATACAGCGAGCTGCTTGTGTTGTGCTGTGTATATCTTCTTCGGTTTTTACAAACTCTTCAAAGTGTTTTATTCTTTCTTGGGCTGCTTCTTTATTAGGCAACGAACGCCCAAATTTCATAAATCCTTTTGTGTCTCCCATTTTTTTGCTTTTATAAGTCCGAAACTTGTGGTTTTTGATTTTTTTGAGCTTCTATTATTCGTTTATATTCTTTAGGAATAATTTTTATGAAACGATTTTTAGAGGCTTCCCACTCTTTTAAAATTGATTGGGCGGTTTTGCTTGTAGTGTAATTAAAATGTGCTTGTATGTTTTGTTTTAGCTTACTTAAATCTTCTTCGCTTGGTGTTTCTAATAGCAACATTTCTTGATTAATTAAATTATTATTTGTTGCTTGGTGCATATACAAATACGCTACACCTCCACTCATACCAGCTCCAAAGTTTCTACCTATTTTACCTAAAACAATTGCTGTTCCACCTGTCATATATTCGCAGGCATTTTCGCCAGTTCCTTCAACTACGGCAGTTGCTCCACTATTTCTTACACAAAACCTGTCGCCAGCCATTCCGTTTATATAGGCTTCGCCCGAAGTTGCACCGTAAAGTGCTACATTTCCTACAATCACATTTTTAGAAGCATCAAATTTTATTTGTTCGTAGGGCTTTATGCTTAAAATTGCTCCACTCAATCCTTTTCCAAAATAATCATTGGCATCACCTTCTACATTAAAGTAAACCCCTTTTACGGCAAAAGCTCCAAAACTTTGACCACACGAACCCTTAAAATTGAAGTTTAAGGTTTTGGGTGCTAAGGCTTCTTCTCCAAATTTTTCGCTTACAGTATTTGACAACATTGCCCCTACGGCTCTATCTGTGTTTTTAATTTGAATAGTGGCATTAAATTGTTCGCCTTTTTGTAGGGCATTTTGCGATTTTTCAATTAATTTTTTATCTAAAACCGATTCAATATTGTGATTTTGTTTAGTTGAACAGTAAACGGTTTTATTGTTCGGGTGGTACTCTTGGTGCAATAAGGTTTTTAGTTTTAAATTTTTAGATTTCCAATGTTTATTTAAGCCTATTATTTCAATTAAATCGGTTCTTCCTACCAATTCATTTACCGTTTTCACTCCTACTGAAGCCATTATTTCTCGTAAATGCTGTGCTAAGAACTGAAAATAATTAACCAAATGCTCTACCTTTCCATTAAATTTTTCTCTTAGGCTTTTGTCTTGTGTAGCAATACCCACAGGACAAGTATTTAGGTGGCATTTACGCATTAAAATACAACCTTCAACCACCAGTGCTGCCGTAGCAATTCCCCACTCTTCTGCTCCTAAAATTGTAGCTATTGCCATATCTCGCCCAGTGCGTATTTGCCCATCGGTTTGAAGCACCACCCTATCACGCAAACCATTTTTTACTAGCGTTTGGTGTGTTTCCGACAAGCCAATTTCCCAAGGTAAGCCAGCGTGGCGAATAGAACTTAAAGGCGAAGCTCCTGTACCGCCATCGCAACCCGAAATAAGGATATGATCGGCGTGGGCTTTGGCAACCCCTGAAGCAATTACACCAACACCTGTTTTGGCTACTAATTTTACACTAATTCTTGCTTTTCGATTCGCATTTTTAAGGTCGAAAATTAGCTGTGCTAAATCTTCAATAGAATAAATATCGTGGTGAGGTGGTGGCGAAATTAAGCCTACACCTTCGGTAGAATTTCGTACTCTGGCAATGTTGGCATCTACTTTATGCCCTGGTAATTGCCCACCCTCACCTGGCTTTGCTCCTTGAGCCATTTTAATTTGCAATTCGTTGGCATTGGTAAGGTAGTGAATATTTACACCAAAACGCCCCGAAGCAACTTGCTTTATAGCAGACCTTTGCCAATCGCCGTTGGGTAATTTGGGGTAACGTGCCGAGTCTTCGCCTCCTTCTCCACTATTGCTTTTTCCTCCAATTCGGTTCATAGCCATAGCCAAAGTTGTGTGTGCTTCGTGGCTTATAGAACCAAATGACATTGCCCCCGATGCAAAGCGTTTCATAATGCTTTTGGTGCTTTCTACCTGTTCAATTGGAATAGGTTTATTTTCGTTTTCTTTTATGCGTAAAAACGAACGCAATGTGCTGTTGTTTGTTTCCAGCTTATCTATTTCGGAAGCAAATTTCAAATAGGTTTCGTAATTTCCAGAACTTGTGGAATGTTGTAAAAGATGTATTGTTTGCGGATTAAATAAATGATACTCTCCTTTTTTTCGCCATTGAAAAACGCCTTCGTGATTAAGGTTGTTGTTTTCAAATGCTTTTTTATGCTTTAGTTCGTTTTCTTTTTGTAAATCGGAAAACTTTAAGCCTCCAATTCGGCTAATTGTACCTTTAAAGCAAACATTTATTACTTCTTTGGCTATGCCCAATGCCTCAAAAGTTTGCGCTCCTCGGTACGAACTAAGTGTTGAAACACCTAATTTAGACATTATTTTAAGCAAGCCTTTTTTTAGGGCTTTTATATATTTTTTTGTTGGATTTTCAATTGTATTTTCTGCTTGTTTATTTAGCTTTTCTACTGTTTGTAGGGCTAAATAAGGGCAAACTAAATCGGCTCCATAGGCAAAAAGTAAAGCTGTATGGTGCGTTTCCCAAATATCGCCACAATCGGCAATTAGAGTAACTTCTTTTCGCAAACCTTTTTCAATTAAAAAATGATGAACAGCCCCAATTAACATTACCGATGGTATAGGAATTTGGTTTTCATTGGCATTTCTATCGGTAAAACAAAAAATATTTTTATCTTGATAAATCAGTTGTTCTATCTCTTCACATTTTTGTTTAATTACGTTTTTAAGTTTTAACTTTTCATTGGCGGCATACAGGGCATTTACCTTTACTGCGTTAAATTGATTTGTTTTGTACTGTAATAATTTATTTAGCTCATTTTCTAATAAAAACGGATGCTTAAAGCGTATTACTTTTGATTGTGTTTCGTCTGTTCCAACAATTTTGCTTCCTCCACCAATTACGGTTGAAAGGCTCATAAAAAACTTTTCTCTAATTGAGTCTATTGGTGGGTTGGTTACTTGTGCAAATTGCTGTTTAAAATAATTGGCAATATGCTGGTTTTGTTTAGATAATATTGCTAAAGGAATATCTAAACCCATTGAACCAACTGCTTCTTTTTGGTTTTTAAACATTGCCTTAATAATTACCTCCTCATCTTCGGTTGTTATGCCATGCAATATTTGTTTTTGAGCAAAAGTTAATACTGTTTCATCTAAAATATTTTCTTTCGTTTCTGGTAAATCATCAAGAATTTTAGCATTTTCATTTAACCATTCGGCATAAGGTTTACGTTTACAAATTACTTCTTTAAGTTCTTTATCGGTTATTATTCTTTTTTCATCTAAATCGGCAACCAGCATTTTACCTGGCTCTAAACGCCCTTTTTTTACTATGGTTGTTGGGTCAATATCTACGCAGCCTGTTTCGCTTGCCAAAACCAATAAATTATCTGAAGTTACCAAATAGCGTGAAGGACGTAAACCATTTCGGTCTAGCGTTGCTCCTACTAAAGTTCCATCTGTAAAACAAATTGAAGCAGGACCATCCCAAGGCTCAATTACGGCATCGTGGTATTGATAAAATGCTTTTTTATAAGCTGGCATATTAGTATCATTTTGCCACGCTTCGGGTATCATCATCATTACCGAGTGTGGAATGGAACGGCTTGCCTGCATTAAAAATTCAACTACATTATCAAAGTTTCCTGAATCGGAAAGAAAGGGATCGCAAATAGGAAACACTTTTCTGAACTCGGCTAAATCGGCATTTATGCCTATGTGTTTTTCTCTTGCATTCCACCAATTTAAGTTTCCCTGAATAGTGTTTATTTCGCCATTGTGTGCTATGCAACGAAAAGGCTGAGCCAATTTCCACTTGGGTAATGTATTGGTTGAAAAACGACTGTGGATTATGGCAACTGCAGTTTCAAATTGTGGATTTTTTAAGTCTAAAAAGTAGTTTCGCAATTGATTGGCGGTAAGCAACCCTTTGTAAACTATTGTTTTTGTAGAAAGTGAGGCAATATAAAAATCATCTCTTAAACGAGGAATACTATAATAAATTCGGCTCATAATAACCGACCTAAGAAAGTAAAATCGCTTTTCTAAATTGTTATATCTAAACCCACTTGGTTTAAAAAATATTTGCTGTATAGAAGGTTCGGTATTTAAAGCACTTGCACCAAGTTCTGTATTTTTGGTAGGCACAATTCTTTGGAATATAATTTTAAAATCTAACTCTTGGGCTACGGCTTCAATTATATTTTTACATTTTTGAATATCGTTTGGATTGTTCGGAAAAAAAAACATTCCAACTCCATATTTACCTCTTTCGGGGATTTCAATATTGTTTTGCAAAAATAAATTGTAAAAAAATCGATAGGGAATTTGTGTTAAAACACCCGCACCATCGCCAGTATTTTCTTCACAACCACACGCCCCTCTATGCTCCATTCTTTCAAGCATAGTAAGCGATGCATCTAAAATATAATGGCTTGCCTTATTACTTAAATCGGCAATAAGTCCTACACCACAAGCATCTTTTTCTAGACTGGGTGTATATAATCCTTTTTGTTGCTGCTCACTTTCTACCATTTTTTTAGTTTTATTTTTTCAGAAAAGAAAACATATCAGCCTAAACCGATATGTTTTACTTGCTCAAAATTTTTATTGTTGTGATAAGTTTCTGGAGTAATTATATTTAAAATATTAAATTTTACAAGTAGCCTATAATTACTCTTTTTGAAATGATGCGGTTTATTTATGAATAGGCAGCTAATTGATGCTCTCCTAAATCTAAGCCTCTTTCCTCTTCGTCATTGGTTACTCTAATACCTACGGTTGCCTTAATTGCACTAAATAAAATAAAGCAAAATGTAAAAGTAAATGCACCAATAGCACCAATACCTGTAAGCTGTGCTATTAAAGTACCTGTTCCTTCTTCAAAGTTGCCAAATAAAGCTACTGCAATTGTTCCCCAAATACCACACACCAAATGTACAGAGGTAGCCCCAACAGGATCGTCTAATTTCATTTTGTCAAATGCTACAATTGAAAAAGGAATTAAGCAACCAGCTACTAAACCAATTATTAAAGCTGAAGAAACCGAAACACTATCGGCACAAGCAGTAATACCCACTAAACCACCAAGAATACCGTTAAGTGTCATTGATAAATCGTAGGTTTTAAACATTGCATAAGAAACAATATACGAGCCTATTGCTCCTGCTGAAGCCGCTAAGGATGTAGTTACAAATACTAATGAAACCAATTTAGGATCGGCAGATAATACTGAACCACCATTGAACCCAAACCAACCAAACCAAAGTAAGAAAACACCTACTGCCGCAAGTGGCATACTATGCCCTACTATTGGTTTTATACCTTCTTCTGTGTATTTTCCTTTTCTTGCTCCTAGTACAATTATGCCAGCTAAAGCACCCCAACCACCTACAGAATGTACAATAGTTGAACCTGCAAAATCATAAAAACCTAAAGCGTCTAACCAACCAGCGCCCCATTTCCACATTCCTGTAATTGGATACGAAATACTTACAAAAAATATGCAAAAAACTAAGAAAGGTCCAAGCTTAATTCTTTCTGCTACTGCACCCGAAACAATGGTACAACAAGTGGCGGCAAACATTCCTTGAAAAATAAAATCGGTCCAATAAGTGTAGTTTGCATAAGCATCTGTCATTCCATTATCGGGCGGATTTAGCCCAAAACCAGCAAAGCCAAAAAAGCCTCCTTCATTTACACCTGGATACATTAAACTAAAACCAACATAATAGTAAGTAATTAATCCAATACTAATAATCATTACGTTTTTAAAAAGGATATTTACTACGTTCTTACGTTGTACAAATCCTGCTTCGAGTGTAGCGAAGCCTAAGTGCATAATAAAAACTAAAACTGTAGAAACCAATAACCATAGGTTGTTTACAAAAAACTTGGCTTCACTTGCAGCTGTTAGGGCTTCTTTAAGTAAAATTTCTTCATTCATAATTCAATAATTTAAAGATGTTATATGTGTTTTAAAGATTATTTAATACTAATTCTACTCGAAAACTACACTCTCTAAATTACAAT
>JAHDDA010000046.1:9319-12360 GCA_020629595.1 Chitinophagales bacterium | reverse complement strand
AATGCCATAGCACTTCCGTTTAAGGTGTGTACCAAACGCATTTTATTAGTAGCTTTATCTTTAAATCTTGTTTTTAAACGATTTGATTGGAAAAGCTCAAAGTTAGAAACAGAACTTACTTCTAACCAACGGTTTTGCCCAGCAGAATATACCTCAAAATCGTAGGTTAATGCCGAAGCGAAAGTAATATCGCCACCACACAAACGCAATACTCTATAAGGTAATTCCAATTCGGTAAGTAACATACTTACGTGTTCCATCATTTCATCAAGGGCTTCGTAAGATTTTTCTGGATGCACAATTTGTACAATCTCTACTTTTTCAAATTGGTGTACTCTATTCAAACCACGTACATCTTTTCCGTAGCTTCCTGCTTCTCTACGGAAACATTGTGAATGACCTGCCATTTTTATTGGTAAATCTTCTTCTTTCACAATTTCATCACGCAAAATATTGGTTACAGGTACTTCTGCTGTTGGAATTAAATACAAATCATCTTCGGTAACATAATACATTTGCCCTTCTTTATCGGGTAACTGCCCTGTGCCAAAGGCACTTTCTTTATTTACCATTAATGGTGGAATGTATTCTGTATAACCAGCTTCAATAGCTTTATCCAAGAAAAAAGCTACTAAAGCACGTTGTAACTTTGCACCTTTTCCATAAAAAACAGGAAAACCAGCTCCAGCTAATTTATTGCCATATTCAAGGCTCATTAGTTGGTATTTATCTAGTAAATCCCAATGCGGAACGGCATTTTCTGCTAATGTGGGCTTAGTGCCTCCTTCTTTAACCACTTGGTTATCGGTATCAGAATGTCCGCAAGGTACACATTCGTGTGGAATATTAGGTAATTGTACTAATTCATCTTCTAGTAAGCTACCAATTTCCTTCATTTTATCTTCAAGTAGTTTGCTTTGCTCTTTTAAACCTACGGTTTTGGCTTTCGCAATTTCTGCTTCATCACGTTTACCTTGCTTGTACAACGCCCCAATTTCTTTCGATAATTTATTGGATTCTGCTAATACGCCATCTAAACGAGTTTGTAAGGCACGGCGTTCTACATCGTGTTCAATAATTCGGTCAATAATTTCGGCAGCATCAAAATTTTTAACTGCCAAGCGTTCTTTTACAAAATCTGCTTTTTCTCTAATTAAAGTTATCGGAAGCATTAGTTTATAAATTATAAGTTATGAATTATGAGTTATGAATGAAAATGCTGAAACTTGCTTCAATTAATAATTTCAACATTCAATATTCATAATTTAAAAAATTATCCTTTCATTGACATTAAGAACTCGGCATTATTGCGTGTTCCTTTCATATTTTGCTTAATAAACATCATAGCTTCTTCGGTATTCATATCGCCCATATGTTTACGCAAAATCCACATAGCGTTCATCATATCTTCGCCCAACAAAATATCTTCACGTCTAGTTCCCGACTCAATAATATTTACGGCTGGGTAAATACGCTTGTTCGATAATCGGCGGTCGAGTTTTAGTTCCATATTACCTGTTCCCTTAAACTCTTCAAAAATTACCTCATCCATTTTTGAGCCAGTATCTACTAAAGCTGTTGCCAAAATTGTTAGCGAACCACCATTTTCAATATTTCTTGCCGCACCAAAAAACTTTTTAGGTTTGTGCAAAGCATTTGATTCTACACCACCAGATAATACCTTACCCGATGATGGTGAAACGGTGTTGTGTGCTCTTGCCAAACGTGTAATAGAATCTAAAAGAATGACTACATCGTGTCCACATTCAACCAAGCGTTTTGCCTTTTCAAGGGCAATATTTGCCACTTTTACGTGTCGTTCGGCAGGCTCATCAAAGGTAGATGCCAACACCTCTGCATTTACACTTCTAGCCATATCGGTAACTTCCTCTGGGCGTTCATCTACCAAAAGAATAATCATATAGGCTTCTGGATGATTTTCGGCAATAGCGTTGGCTACATCTTTAAGTAAAAATGTTTTACCTGTTTTAGGCTGTGCAACAATTAAGCCACGTTGACCTTTTCCTATTGGCGAGAATAAATCTATGATTCTTGTAGTTAATTTATTATTACGCGTTTCAAGATTGAATTTTTCATCAGGAAACAAAGGAGTAAGGTAATCAAACGGAATTCGATCACGTAATTCTTTAGGTTCTCTACCATTAATTGTTCCTACACGTAATAAGGCGAAGTATTTTTCACCATCTTTTGGTGGGCGAATAACACCTGCTACGGTATCGCCTGTTTTTAAGCCAAAAAGTTTTATTTGTGAAGGCGAAACATATACGTCATCTGGCGAAGAAAGATAGTCGTAATCGGCAGAACGTAAAAAACCATACCCTTCTGACATCATTTCTAGAACGCCATGACCAGGAATAGTTCCGTCAAATTCTAAATCGAAAATTCTATCTCTTTCTTTTTTCTGTTCTTTGTATTTATTGCGTTGTTCGTTTCGCTGCTCATTGTCTCTTTCTTTACGCTGATAGCGTTGGTTTTTATCACCATTTTTAGGAGAACGTTCTTTTTCTTTTCTTTCAGGCAGAGTTTCTTGTTTTACTTCTTCTGTTGTAATTTTCTCTTCTGAAGTTTCTTCTTCCTGTGCTTTTACACGTTTTCTTTTGCGTTTAGGCTTTTCTTTGGGTTCTTCCTTTGGTGCATTTTCTGTTACCTCGGCATTTTGTGCGGTAGGTTCTTCTTCGGGTTTAGCATCACTAAATAGGTCTTGCACTTCTAAAATACGCTGAATTAAATCACTTTTTTTACTTCTTTTAAAGCTCTTTAAACCTGCCGATTCTGCAATATCGTGCAATTCAGTTAGCAACATTTCTTTAAGTTGCGTTTCGGTGTACATAAAATATGTTTAGTTTTTTAAAACGATGTTTCCTATGAAATTGAAAAGGGAAATTGTGTTTGAAATCATATAAGAAATGCCAGAATTGGCGAATATGATTGCATCATTTAAAATGATGGTGCAAGTTTACAGTATTTTTTGAATACTTCCAAGTTGGAATAAGATTAATTGCAAATTAAATTTTATATTA
>JAHDDA010000046.1:4672-9219 GCA_020629595.1 Chitinophagales bacterium | reverse complement strand
TGTTTCAAAAATTAAGTCAGGCGTAAACGTATTTCCAATATTTTCAATGTTAAAACTATAAAAATGACTTTTATCTCCATAGTTTGCGGGTAAGCCATCAACAAAATATAGGTTGTGCTCATTATCAAATACCATTACATCCATATCTGGATATCCAATAGTTCCTGTAAGTTGAGAAATAATTGTACAAGCTCCAGTTTGTTTATCAATTTCAGCCAAGTAATTCGTTTGATACTGATTTACATCGCCAATATTTATAGCTCCGTATAGTTTATTATTTTGTCTGTTTAGAGCAAAGCCATCTACTGTTGTTACTGTATTTCCATTGTAGGTAAAGTTTCCGATTATATTGATTGCTCCATCTACATTTATTGTACAAAACTGAGGATAGAAACCTTTTGTTTTAGAATAAAAAAGCTCATCTTGATTAGAATAAGAAAGGGCTTTTAACTCAATTTCATAATCTGCGATTAAAGAATTGTAATGTGTATCTGAAGCATCATTATCTGAAACTTCTACTAATTCAAAATCTTTTATACCTATTAAGTTTGGAGCTTGAGCTTTTGTTTTAATAGATAATGATGCAATAAGGAGTATTTGAACTAAATAATAAAATATAGATTTCATATTCGTAGATTTTGGAAATAATATTCAAATATAAATCATATATGTAGCCAAAGCTTGATTACTGATAATAACTTTGTAGGTTTTCAAACAGATATAGGTTGTATGCAAAAAATACAAAGTTCATCAATAAGCATAATTAACTTTAGACAAAACGATCCAATTGGATTTGTTTTTAAATATGAGCAAAAAATTCTTAGAGCTATTTATGCTGATGCTAAACAAGAAGTTGAGTCATTAATGTCTTGTGGTTTGATTGATGAATTAGTAGAAAAAAAATTATTCCCTAAAACTCAGAAAACCAACTTTAAGCTAAACGATGAAGCATTTATACTTGAGCATAAAAATATTGGTAGAGTAACTTATCCTTACGAATGGTCTTTTTCAATGATAAAAAATGCGGCTCTTGCTGTTTTAGAAGTAAATAAAATTGCAAGAAAATATGGCTACCAAACAAAAGATGCACACGGTTATAATGTTGTTTTTGATTTTCAGGGAAACCCGTACTTTGTTGATTTAGGAAGCTTTGAAAAAATTGAAAATAATTTTAAAGGTTGGATTGCTTATGAAGAGTTTATTCAATTGTATTATTATCCATTAGTTTTATGGTCAAAAGGTCATCATTTTTTATCGAAACAAGCACTTTCTAATGCGCCTTACAATTTACCACACCATAGTTTTTATAAATGCGGATCATTTTTAGGTAAGTTTATTCCAACTAAGTTGTTAAAAAAATATTTCGATTCATATTTCAACTTTAAAAAATTAAGTTATTTTTCTAATGAACGAATTATTAAAAAAACGCCTATGAATTTAGGTAATTTAATGGTTTCGTTGAAAGAAAAAAACATTTTACCGTTTCAAAAAATCTCTTTTGATGCTCTAATACGGAAAATTAAAGGAATAAAAAATCAAACAAAAGCTAGTATGTGGGATAATTACCACACAGAGCATTACAAAAAAGATGGTACTTTAGGTTCAACACCACGTTTTGATAGAATTTGTGAAATAACGAAAGAATTAGGAATTACTGAAATTGTTGAGGTTGGCGGAAATCAAGGAGTTGTTTCTCGTTTGCTTATTCAAAACGCCAATGTTCAAAAAGCTATATGTACCGATTATGATGACTCGGCAGTTGATATTTCTTACAATAATGTTTTGAAATATAAAACCTCACTTTTACCCGCTGTTGTAGATTTTGCATTTCCTATAATTCATCAACATAAAATTGATGCTCCAAAAAGATTAAAGTCAGAAGCTGTTTTTGGTTTGGCATTAACACATCATTTAATATTAACACAAAAATTGAGTTTAGAATATATTCTTGAAGAAATGAAAAAATACACTTCAAAATATATTTTTATTGAGTTTATGCCATTAGGAATTTATTCTAAAAAATCACCAAACCCAGTTGTGCCAGATTGGTACACAGAAACTTGGTTTAAGTCAACTTTTGAAGAATATTTTACTATTTTATATCAAGAGCAGTTAGATAAAAATCGAATTTTATTTGTGGGCGAGATAAAATAACTTTTTACGAAAATTTACTCTTAACATAATATCCAAGCCAATAATATTTTTCAGAAAACTGTTGTTTTAAAAATCCTGTAATATTACTAAAAAGAGGCTTGCCATAATAATCGTGAATGCAATTGTTACAATCTTTTTCTAAAATAGATTGTCGATAATTCAAATTATCGGCATCCCAAAAAACATCTAAACCTTTGCCTATATTGCCTCGTAATGAACCTATTTTTTCACTTGCAACCGCACAATAATACATATCGCCTCTTGAATCAACCGTAATGCCTTCGGTTTGCCAATAGCAACCTAATTTTCGTTTAGGTTGCTTAGAGCTTAGAAAATCAAATATCGAAAAGTACTTAAAACGTTCCCATAAATCACCAGCTTGTTCGTATCTACTATGCATAAACTCTTTTGCACTTTGAATTGAACCATCGTAAAACAAACTGTATTGTTCGGTTAGTTTATTGCTTTCAATACGCTTATTTTCAATGCCCATTCTATACTTAATATCAAAATCTTTTTCTTTGGCATAAGCATCTAACTCAACTAAATAATCAACGTTTTGCTTAGTTATTGTACAACCAACATCAAAGCTGTCGCAATATTTATTAGGGTTGTTTTGTATTTCTTCTATGGTTTGGCTGGTAAGTTTAAAAACAGGAAGTCCACGAACAATATCGTGCATTTTACCATAGCCATCTAAAGAAACCGAAACGTGGAATAGCTTTTCTTTCGATTTACATTTTTGGTAAATAGTTTCTAACTGTTTCCAAAGTAGTTTTTTGTTAAAACCGTGTGTTATAATATTCAACGTTTTTAACTTAGGAAGCTTTAATATTTCATCTACATATTCATCTAAATTCTTAATCAAACTAGGTTCGCCGCCATTAATTCCTAAATGTTCTACTTTTGAAAAAACAGGATCCTTCAACATTTCGGCAAATTCTTTAATAGTTAACTCATTTGAGTAATCCATTTTCCAAATATTGCACATTACACACTTAGAATTACACTTATAAGTAATGGGTAATTGAACAACTTTTGGATATTTTTTTTCTTTTCCAGAGTAAGCCGTAAAGTTTGATTTATAAACTAACTTAACTCCTTGTAAAAACTTAAAAACAAACGATTCTTTGTTAAAACGATTTAAAATAGCACTCATTTTAAGGCTTATACTTTTGCACCAAAATTAAGCCTTAACTTTGAACCTTGAAAAATATTAAGTAAGATAACAGTATGAAAATAGCCGTTATTGGCTGGTATGGCACAGAAACCATTGGTGATAAAGCAATTCTTGCGGGAATTATAGATGCTATTGGTAAAATTTCTAATGATTTTGAGATTTTACTAGGGAGTTTAAATCCATTTTTTTCGGAAAGAATGTTTACCGAAGATGCCGATTTTTATGAGAAATTGATTGGAAAACCACTCAAAACAAGCATTTTCAATTCAAAAGATAATAAAGCCTTAGATAATGCTATAAAACAATGCGATTTATTACTTATTGGCGGAGGTCCTTTAATGCATATTTCGCCAATTTTTATGCTCGAATATGCGTTTAAAAAAGCCAAAAAACTAAATAAGAAAACTTTAGTGGCTGGTTGTGGAGTTGGTCCATTTTTTAAATCTTTTTTTAAAGGTGCTTTATTCAATATTTTCAAAAGTGCCGATGCTATTGTTTTACGAGATTCTTTTTCTGAAAAATATTGGAACAACTTAGTCGAAAAATATAAATTCAATACAAAAAAAATTGGGGAAATAAAAATAGGAATTGACCCAGCAGTTGATTGTTTACTTGAATACCGAAACAAAACGCCATTATTGCCAAAAACCGAAGATGAAAAGCCTTTTATTGCCATAAATTTTAGACGTTTCCCAGATTTATATAGCCAAAAAGATGTTTACAATAGTGCTTTGAGTAGAATTGAAAATACCTTAATAAGTATTTGCGAGCAAAACGAAGACAAGGAAGTGCTACTTGTGCCAATGCACTATTTTCATATTGGTGATGATGATAGAATGTACTTGAATGAATTAGCTCAAAAATTAAAAATAAAGAATCTAAAAGTTCAAAACGAAGTTTTATCATTAGAACAAACAATGCATACTTTCAGAACTGCCAAATTTTGTGTAGGTATGCGTTTTCATTCGGTAGTTTTTCAAACAATATTAAATGGCAAAAACTATGTTTTAGATTATACCGAACCTAAAATTGGAAAAATTAGTGGATTCTTAAACGATATTGGTGCTTGGGAAAAATACCAATCGCAATACATTTGTTTACAAGATCAGTCAATTGGTAATTTAGAGATTGCTAATGAACCAAAGCAGTTTGTTTTTGATGAAAACTTGATAAATAATAAAAGGAAAGTGCTACAAAATACATTGAAAGAGTT
>JAHDDA010000046.1:0-4572 GCA_020629595.1 Chitinophagales bacterium | reverse complement strand
AACCCAATTGATACTGATATTTTTAAACCAGAAAACAAGCAAAAAATAAAACAAAAATTGAATTTACCTGTCAATAAAAAGCTTGTTTTGTTTGTGGCAATGAATGCCAATGATGAACGAAAAGGTTTTAAATATTTAGCAGAAAGTATGCAAATATTGAAAGAAAATAAAGCCAATTTTATGAAGGATGTTGAAGTGTTGGTAATGGGGAAATCAAATCCTGAAATCCAAAATCAAATTCCTGTAAAATGTCATCAGTTAGGTTTTTTAAGCGAAATAAATGAAATAGTTGATGCGTATAATGCTGCCGATTTATTTGTATTGCCTTCATTACAAGATAATTTGCCCAATGTAATTATGGAAGCCTTAGCTTGTGGAACGCCTTGTGTTGGTTTTAAAACAGGTGGTGTTCCAGAAATGATTGACCATAAAGAAAATGGCTTTATTGCTAACTTTAAAGATGCCAATGATTTAGCAAACGGAATTTATTGGTCTTTAGAAAATGAAAATCGTTATATTGAATTAATCAATTCTGCAAGAAATAAAGTATTAGAACAATATTCGGAAAAAGTAGTAGCCAATCAATATTTAACTTTATACAATCAACTTTTGAATAAATAAGCGTTTAGAAAAATTGCAAAACCTAAACCCCAAAATATCAATAATTACAATAACCTACAATGCCGAAAAGTATATAGAACGTACAATCAAAAGCATTGTAACACAAACGTATTCTAATATTGAATACATAATTATTGATGGAAAATCAACAGATAAAACATTAGAAATTGCTAATAAATACAGTAATAAAATTACTAAAATTATTTCTGAACCCGACAAGGGTTTGTACGATGCTATGAATAAAGGAATAGCCAATGCCACTGGCGATTACTTATGGTTTATGAATGCAGGCGATGAAGTTTTTGATGCCCAAACACTTGAAAAAGCAATAAAAAATAGCAATTTTTCCGATTTTATTTATGGTAAAACCACTATGGTTGATGAAATAAGTGGTAAAACCAGAAATTGGTACAAAACGCCACCACCACAAGAAAAAATGAGCCATCGAGCTTTTATAAACGGAATGGTTATTTGTCATCAATCAATGTTGGTAAAAAGAAAGTGTGCTGTAAACTACCGCACCGATTTAAAAGTTTCGGCAGATATTGATTGGTGCATTCGTTCGCTTAAAAATGCCACAACTTTTTACAATGCAGATATTGTAATGTGCCAATATTTAGAAGGTGGTATTTCGGGAAAGCACCGAAAACAATCGTGGAAAGAACGATTTGATATTTTAAAACAACATTTTGGATTAACCGCTACAATTATCCAACACTTTAAAATTGTTTTGAATGCTTTAAAACGTGGAAGTGTCGGTTAGCAATTGTAATTGTCAATAGCTTTCAGACAACAGTCCACAGAGTGAACATAAAATCAAGCGTTTTTTGTGGTAATGGTATCGGCAGTCACACTGTTATCGCATAATCGGACACGATAACAATGCGATTGCCGATTGCTGTCCCTACGAAATATGTTAATTCCTGACTCCTCAAGCCTAAACCCTGAAACCTGAATTCCGAGACCTGTAAACCCCATTTACCCTTTCAAAAAATTCATATAATACCTAAAGTTGGTATAATCAAAACAAACAAAAACCACTTTTTCAATAGTATCATTTTCGGCTAAAAAAGCCTGTACTGTTTTAACAGCAACTTCTGCCGCCAAATGTTTGGGATATTTGTAAACGCCTGTGCTTATACAAGGAAAATGAACAATTTTACATTCGTTTTCAACTGCCAATTGTAAAGAATTTTTGTAGCAGTTTGCTAAAAGCTCTGCCATTTCTGCTTGCTTTTCGGCATTCCAAACAGGACCAACCGTATGAATAACAAATTTTGCAGGTAATTTTCCTGCCGTTGTAATTACAGCTTCTCCAGTTTTACAACCGCCTTGCTTTGCTATAATTTTTCGGCAATCATCTAAAATTTCTGATCCACCAAAACGATGAATTGCTCCATCAACTCCGCCACCTCCTAAAAGCGATGTATTGGCAGCGTTTACAATGGCATCGCAAGCTAATGCTACTATATTTCCAGTTACGGCTGTTATTCTTTCTTGCATATTTTCCTTTCTTTAAAATAATCTTAGTCAGACCTTCAAAAATTCTAAAATCCTTGAAGGTCTCAGTAATTTTCACTTTTTATTTTTTAGCCAATTGTTTTTCTCGATATTTCAACGCTTTTTGTTGTATAAAATTAGCAATGTGAAATGGCTTAAATCTATTCAACCAATCAACTACGGTTGCTCCTTTTCCTACTCGCAGGCGTTGATTTTTACGTTTTATTCCTTTTATTATTTTTAAGGCAATTTCGTTCGGGTCGGCTATCAATAATTTATTAAACTCTTGTTTATCGGCTTCGTTGCCACCACGTGATTTATTGGCAATATTGGTTTTTACACCAGCAGGATGCACGCACATTACGTGAATAGATGTATTGTGCAATTCAACGGCTAATGATTCGGAAAAACCACGAACGGCAAATTTTGAAGAACAGTAAGGTGCTTGAAAACCAATGCCCATAAATCCAAAAATGCTTGAAATATTCACTATTGATGCTTCGGAACGAGTTTTTAAATAAGGTAAAAATGCTTTTGAACCATAAACTACGCCCCAAAAATTAATATCCATAACCCACTTAAATAATGCTAAATCTATTGCCTCTACACTTAATTTACCCGAAGAAACACCAGCATTATTAATAACAATATCAATCTCGCCAAAATGGTTTTTACATTCCTTAGCAAAGTTAAACATTGCATCTGCATTAGAAACATCAAAGGTTTGTGTAAATATTTTTGTATTGGAAGGCAGTAGTTTTATGGTTTCGTTTAAAGCATCGGTTTCTATATCATTCAAAGCCAAGTTTGCTCCTAATTTAGCAAATTCTTCAGCTAAAGCTCTACCAATGCCCGAACCAGCCCCTGTAATTACTACGGTTTTATTTGTAAAATCCTTCACAGTAGCAAAGGTAGTTTACTTACATAAAAATCATCAAATTCTCCTACTTTGATATATATCAACAAATGTAATTTTTAAAAAAACTAATTTTCTTTAAATTTTTGAATTATGTGGAAAGTTGGTATTGCCAAAACAGAAATTACCGCCTACGAAGAAGGATATGGAATGTTTGGTTATGGAAAAATTGATCAAAGAGTTACCAAATCGGCAACGCCTTTATTTGTAAGAACTTTTGTACTTTTAAACAATACTTACAAACCTATTATTTTAATTTGTGCCGAACTAGGAATGATTTCTATTTATATGAAACATAAAGTAGTAGAGGCACTTCAAAAAGATTTACCTAATTTTGATATTTCGGACCAAAATGTATTAATAACGGCACAACACACCCACTCTGGTCCAGCAG
Source organism: Chitinophagales bacterium (assembly GCA_020629595.1). Taxonomy (GTDB): domain Bacteria; phylum Bacteroidota; class Bacteroidia; order Chitinophagales; family UBA2359; genus JAHDDA01. The sequence goes on along the minus strand of JAHDDA010000046.1, from coordinate 1,141 downwards.
GAATAACACAATATGCAATGTATAATATTTTTGTTCCTGGCTTTAGAAAAAAAGTATTTTACAAAATTAAAAATGCTATTGTTGAATCGGTAAAAATAGCTTTTGATAAAGTAAAACCAGCAAAAGTTAGCTTTTCAAGTTCGGCTTTTGATAAAGATAATTTTATAGGTATTAATCGTTCGGTTGAAGCCTATAATGTAAACCCCGAAATAAAAACCAAAGTTGAAAAAGAACAAGCATTTGATAGAAATATGTATCTGCTTAAAATAGAAAACGAACAAGGTAATGTTATTGGTTCATTCAATTGGTTTGGTTTGCACACTACTTGCCTTTCTAGTTATAATACCGAAATTCATTTCGATAATAAAGGTTATGCCGCCCAAGTTTTAGAAAACAATAAAACAATAAAAAATGGTCATATCCACGCTTTTGCACAAGCAACCGCAGGCGATGTAACTCCAAATTACATTTACGATAAAAATGTAAAACGCACTCGTGGACCCTTTGAAAACGATGATAAAAATGCCCTTCACTTTGGAGAAAAACAAGCAAAAAAGGCTTTTGAAATTATTAGCGAAAAAGGAGAGGCATTAATGCCAAAAATGGATTCGGTTTTAATGTATGTTGACTTTTCAAATGTTATGCCTAATGAAAAATTTACAAATGGCGAAAAAAATGCGTTTACAACTGCCGCTGCGCATGGAGCCGCTTTTTTTGTTGGAACTGCCGAAGGACCTGGCACAAAAAACCTATTTGAAAAAGTAACCATAACTTCTACGGGTTGGTTGGCTAATAGTGTTGAGAAATTACGTTCTAATTTTTTTAACGAAGAAAGAAAACAAGCAGTAAAAAGAAAATACTTGGCTCAACAGCCCAAAATAATGACTTTTGAAACAGGCGAAGGTAAATTAATGGGGGCAAATTACCCAGAAAAGATAGTAATTCCAGATTTATTAGATCCGAGTTTGGCAATGACCAAGCAAGCTGGAAGAATGGGTGGATTAGACCTAAAGCCTTGGGTGCCTCATATTTTACCTATTCAAATTATTACTTTAGGAAATTTAGCCATTCTAGGAATTGCTGGTGAAATAACAAGCGTTGCTGGTTATAGATTAAAAGAAACTGTAAAACCCATTTTAGC
>JAHDDA010000045.1:6534-12362 GCA_020629595.1 Chitinophagales bacterium | reverse complement strand
GGAACGGTTTACGATGAAACAAATCCAGATGGAGTAGAGAATTTAGTTGACGCTAATGGTTGTGATTATACGGTAACTGTTGATTTAGATTTTACATTCTTACCACAGGTATTAATCGCTATTGGAACAAGTCCAGCAGATTGTAGTACAGATAATGGTTTTGCAGATATAACATTTGTTGATGTGCCAGACGGAACTTATGATGTAAATTATGATGGCGGTACTTGGACTGGAGTAGTGGTAACAGGAAGCATTGGACAAGTAACCGATATTCCAGTTGGAACTTATAACAATATAACTATTGCAGTAAATGGTTGTTTATCTGTACAAACAACTAACTTAGTAATTGCCGCAGCAGTTATTCCACCTGCACCAACAGCAGCAAGTGCAACTTATTGTGAAGGCAATGCAGTTGCAGATATAACAGTTACAGGCGAAGCTGGAGCATCATTTATTTGGTACTCAGATGCAGGATTAACTTCAATAGTTGATATTGATGATACTTTCACACCAAGTGGAGCAAATGGTACAGAAACAGTTTATGTAACACAAACAGCAGATGGTTGTACAAGTGCTGCAACACAAGTAGATATTACCGTAAATACAGCACCAGTAGCACCAACGGCATTAAGTCCAGCGTCTTATTGTGATGGAGATACAGTGGCTGATGTGGTTGCCACAGGTGAAGCAGGGGCAACATTTACTTGGTATTCTGATGTTGCTTTAACAACAGTAATTGATTCTGATGATACCTTTACACCAAGTAGTAGTATTGGAATGCAAATGGTTTACGTAACACAAACAGTTGCAGGATGTGAGAGTGCCGCAACACAAGTAGATGTTACAGTAAATGCTATTCCGCCAGCTCCAACGGCAACAAGCCCAGCAGCAGTTTGTGAAGGAACTGTAATTGCCGATATTATTGTATCTGGAACAGGTGGTTCATTTACTTGGTATTCAGACGCAGCCTTGACTACAATTGTAGATTCTGATGCAACTTACAGCCCAACAGGAACTGTTGGAACAGAAACAGTGTATGTAACCGAAACATTATTGGGTTGCACAAGTGCTGCAACACAAGTAGATATAGTAGTAAATGCTTTACCAACTTTAAGTGCTAGTGCTAATGACCCATCGGCTTGTGGAGTTGATGACGGTTCAATTGATTTAACATTAACAGGTGTTGCTGATGGAACATACAATATTGATTATGCAGGTGGAACATTTACAGGTGTAGTTGTTACAGCTGGAACGGCTCAGATTCCAAATGTGGCAGCAGGAGCTTATAACGATTTACAGATTACTGCAAGTGCTTGTACTTCTGCTACTGGAGAAAGTGTAAGTTTAACAGCAGCAACACAACCAACACCACCAACAGCAACAGGGGCAACTTACTGTGCTGGCGATGCAATAGCAAATATTATAGCAACAGGTGATGCAGGAGCATCATTTACTTGGTATTCTGATGTTGCTTTAACAACAGTAATTGATTCTGATGATACTTATACACCAAGTGGAACAACCGAAACGGTTTATGTAACGCAAACAGTAGGAACTTGTGAAAGTGGTAGTACACCAGTTACCATTGATATAATTGCAACACCAACAATAACGGCTACGGCAATTGATCCAACAGGCTGTAATGTATTGGATGGTCAAATTCAATTATCATTTACCGATGTGCCAGACGGAACTTATACTGTTAGCTATGATGCTGGAACTTGGAATGTTACCGTAACCGCAGGGCAAGCAACTGTTGGAGGTTTAGATTCTGGAGATTATAACAATATTACTATAACAATTAATGGTTGTACTTCGGCTACGGGTGAAAACGCAAGTCTTTCTTACCCAAGCCCACCAGCATTACCAACAATTGCCAATTCATCGCCTTACTGTGTTGATGATGTGTTTGCAGATATTGTTGCTTCAGGTGTAGCGGGTGCAGTATTTACTTGGTATGCAGATGCTGCATTAACTGTAGAAATTACAGATGGTATTAGTGGTGTGAATAATGAAAACTGGATGCCACAAAATGTTGTTGGATCTCAAACAGTTTATGTTGTTCAAACGGAAAGTAATTGTACAAGTAACCCAGCAATGGTTGTTGTTGATATTGAAGATTGTGCTTGTCCTACTTTAGCCTTAGGTACAATTCCTAACTTGTGTAGTGATTTCGGATTATTAGATTTAGCACAATATAGTATTGGTTCTGATTTAGGTGAATGGTCGGTAACAGGTACGCCAGCAGGAGCAACTAATGTATTATCAATTGTAAATGATTTTGCCGACTTAAATGGAGTTGATGCTGGAACTTATGAATTAACTTATACATTAAGTCCGTTAATTGCTAATCCTGATTGCCCTGTAACAGCAAGTGTAAGCTTAGTTGTTGATGCGGCTGCTAATGCAGGAATTGGAAGTAATACTACTGTATTTAATAATGTAGGAACTTCAACTGTAGATTTATTTACATTAATTGGAAATGCAGATGCAGGAGGTACATTTACTTTAGCAAATACAACAGCAAGTGATTACGAATATACAGATGGAGAAACAGTATTTGATTTATCAACTGCTGCAACTGGGTTTTATGAGTTTGTCTATACTGTAACTTCTGATTGTGGTACTGCAACGGCAAGATTAAATGTTGAAGTATTAGAAGAAGTTTCAGATAATATCATTATTCCAACAGCCTTCTCGCCAAATGGAGATGGTGTAAATGATTTCTTTACTGTAATTCCGTTTAACCACGATGTGTTTACTTTAGAAATTTACGACAGATGGGGTAAGAAAGTTTACAACTTTGAAGGAAAAGTAGATGACGGTTGGGATGGCTGGTACAATGCCGAAGAACAAGAAATAGGTGTTTATATGTTTGTAGTTATAGTTAATTATCCTGGAGGAAAGGAAGTAATTAAGAAAGGAACATTTAACTTAACCCGATAAAATACAAACCCTTGATAGAAGTCAAATTCTATCAGGGGTTTTTTATAATCCTGAAATCATTATAAATTTCCGTTACAACTCAAGCAAAAGTTCTTTTACAACCGTTGTCATTTTGGGTTCGGCTTCTAAGGCAATGGCAATTACTTCTTCAACGGTTACAGGCTCTACTTCTTCAATTGGAAAGTTTTTATCGGTTACAACAGAGATGGCAAAAATTTCCATTCCGCAATGAACACCCACAATAACTTCAGGTGCGGTACTCATTCCAACAATATCGCCACCAATAATATTCAAGTAGTTATATTCTGCTTTAGTTTCTAAATTAGGTCCAGGAACGCTGGCATAAACTCCTTCATAAAAACTAAAGTTATGATTACTGGCAATTTTTTTTGCTTTTTCAATTAATCGAAGCGAATAAGGTTGGCTCATATCGGGAAAACGAGGACCAAATTCATCTAAATTTTTTCCAGTAAGTGGGTTTTCATATTGTAAATAAATGTGATCTTTAATAAATACCAAATCACCTTTTTCAATTTTGGCGTTTGTGCTTCCCGAAACGTTAGAAACAATTAATTTTTGAATACCTAAAAGGCTCATAATTCTTACAGGAAAAGTAACCTGTTTCATATTGTATCCTTCGTAAAAGTGAAAACGCCCTTGCATTACCACAACATTTTTACCCGAAAGTTGTCCAAAAATTAATCTTCCAGAATGTCCTTCAACAGTAGAAACAGGGAAATGTGGAATTTCTTCATAACTAATTGAATGTTGAATATCAATATCATTTACTAAGCCACCTAAACCTGTTCCTAGAATTATTCCAGCATCAAGTGTAAAATTGCCAATTTGCTTATTAATAAAAGCAGTAGCTTCTTTAATTTTTATCATTTCGTTTTGCATAAAAGCAAATATAAACGGCTATTCGTAAAACTACATACCTAATTAATATAAATAAAAAAGACGTAGCAATACTACGTCTCTACAATTTAAAATATCTTAATTTCCTGAATCCTATTCCGCTATTTCAAAAACTTTATCTTCTAATTCATATTCGTCTCCTTCAACATAACCACTGTGTTTGTAAACAACTTCTCCTTTATCATCAACAACTAAGGTAAAAGGTACATTCTGAATGTTTAAAGCTCGCATTAATTCTTGGTTTGTATCTAACAAAACAGTGTAATCCCAATTTTGACCATTAATGTAAGGCTTAATTTTAGAAACATTACGCTGATCATCAATACTAACGGCTACAATTTCAACGTCTATTTCATCACGCCATTCATCGTATAAATCAACTAAGTTATTCAATTCTTTTTTGCAAGGCGAACACCAAGTAGCCCAAAAACTAAAAACAGTAATCTTTCCATCTTTACCAAAATCGGCAATGCTTACTTTTTTCCCATCTAAGTCAGTAACAGTAACATCTGGCAAGGTATCTTGGGCAAAAGTGGTATTAGCAGAAAAAACAAAAAGCATTAAAGAAGCAATAAAAGTGAATAAGTATTTCATTTTTGGTATTTATAAATAATTAAATCTTGAATTAAACTGTATCGGCTATAACAATTAGCAAAAATAAGATGCTTAAAGCATACAAAAGTTTAAAGCAAATTTAAAACACAAAACGATTTTTATATCTTTGACATTTGCTCAAAGCATTGAAATTATTAAAAATTAACAGAACTTAGATAAAGTTTGCATTTCGAAACAATAATGATTGGAATTGAAGAATCATAAAGTTTTATAGTCAACAGATCACAGACCACAAGTTGTGGCAATATTTGTGGACTGTGGTCTATAAACTGTTTAACTTATTTTGTGCCAACAGGCTCATTGTATAAATTAAATGTTTATCTAAGTTCAATTATTAAAAATTAACTATTTTACCTAGGTCAAAATTTTGAATTGATGAAATTCCTAAATCTTTTAATTTTTATAACTCTATTCACAATTAGTAACAACATTTTTGCTCAAGGACAAGTGTCTGGCGATTGGCAAACCGATTTTAATATTCACGTTCGTGATACAATAATTGGGGCTTCGGGTAATCAAGTAAACGATAATCTAAAAACATCTTCTGAAAACTGGTTGAATGTACGTTATCGTTTAGACAACTTTGAAATGGGGATGCGTTTCGATATGTTCAATAATTCATTAATCTTTACAGGAACAAGTGAACGTGATGGAATAGGCATTGGATTTTGGTATGCTAAAGCAAATATTGAAAAACTAACTATTACGGCTGGTCATTTTTACGATCAATTAGGAAGTGGTGTAACTTTTAGAGCCTTTGAAAACAGAGGATTAGGTTTAGATAATCCAATTGTAGGAATAAGAGCCGAATATCAGTTGTTAGATAATTTAAGTGTAAAAGCATTTACAGGACGACAAAAAAATATGTCAAGTTTTGTAAATGGCGAATTTGAATTTTTGAATGTTTACAAACCCAATATTTCTGGCATAAGTGCCGATGCGTTTTTTAGTGCAAAGGAAAAAGCCACCTTTGCTCCAGGCGTAACTTTTACCAATAGAGTTATCGACCCCAATGTAACAATGCCACAAATTGTTCAAGAAATTAATTCCTACGATTTAGAAGATCGTTTTGTACCAACTTATAATACGTATGCTTTTTCGGCTTACAATACTTTAAGTTTTGGAAACTGGGGCTTGTACACCGAAATAGCAGGAAAAACAAACGACAACATTCGTTTTCCTGATGGAAAAATTCGCCAAAAATCGGGTTATTTAGCTTTCGGAAGTTTATCATATTCACAAAAAGGATTGGGCATTGTGTTACAAGCCAAAAAAACAAGCCATTACGGTTTACGAACTTCGCCTTTAGAAACCTTGAATGATGGAATGTTGAACTTTTTACCAGCACA
>JAHDDA010000045.1:0-6434 GCA_020629595.1 Chitinophagales bacterium | reverse complement strand
CGAATTGAAGCACAATATTTAATGACAAAACGTAACTCACGTTTGTTTGGGCAAGAAGATCCAACGCCAGAAAAAATGCAAGATTTTGGCGATTGGGGACATCTTTTAGCCGAATTTAATATTGCCCCACATTGGTCTTTATCGGTTTCAGATACTTATAACTTTGGCGAAGAAGTACATTATTACACAGCCAATGTTTATTACACCATTAAAACAACTCGCTTTTCGGCAGGTTATGTAAAACTAAATGAAGGAATTATATGTACAGGCGGTGTTTGTCGTTTTCAGCAAGCATTTAGCGGCGTGAAATTAGGGTTTACTACCAGTTTTTAACGAAAGGTTTAAATTTGAACAAAATTTCATAGAGAACTACAATTCCTAAAAATGACTGTAAACAATTTTACTGATACAAAAAAGCATTATTCAGTTAAAGAATATTTTGCCATTTTAAAAGATTCAGATTTAAGAGTAGAATACTTAAATGGTGAAATTAGATTTATGGCTGGTGGTACGCATAAACATAGTTTATTATGTAATAATGCTGGAAGTGCTTTAAATCAAGCCTTAAAAGGAAAACCTTGTGTTTCCTACAATTCAGATTTACAGGTGTTTATCGAAAAAAGAAGTAGCTATGTTATGCCAGATGCTTCTGTTATTTGTGGTAAACCTGAAGTTTCAGAAAATGATAAAAATTCAATAACCAATCCAACCGTAGTAGTAGAAGTTACTTCTAAATCTAGTAAAAGCTATGATTATGGCGAAAAATTTCACTTGTACAGAGGCATTGAAAGTTTAAAACAATATGTGGTTATTAGTCAAGAAAAGCCAGAGGTAATTATTCATACAAAAAAAGAAGGTATTGATATTTGGCAATTTAAAACCTATGAAAATTTAGAGGATACTATTTATTTAGAAAGTATAGATGTTTCTGTTTTAATGAGTGATTTATACGAAAATATTACCTTTGAAGAAATAGTTATTTAAGGAAAAGAGTAATAAAGAATAGCTAAAAATTAGCACCTATGAAAACGGCATTTTGGGTATTTATTTTTTTAGCTTTATTACAATCACAATCTTCTCCTGACCAAAACTTTCATAGCCTTACATTTGAATTACTACCAAAACTTTATATAAGCTACACTCAACAATTAAAAATTAAATAGCTTTACGTTCAGAAAAATCCAAAATCTAAATGATTCTTATTTATTCTATAAGCGTAACTCCACGAATGGAGTATGTTTTTGAGTTAGTTTTTTCAGAGCTTTTAGGAATAAGTGTGCGTTTTACAACAGATGAAGAAAAATTTAGAGACTTTAATGGGGCGAAAATTAACTATGGTAAACAAAAACAAGAAAATGAACTTTTTTGCTATGCCGAAAATATTTTGTTTGAAAAAAAGGTAAAAGAACAAAACTTTGACATAGGAGAGTACAAAAAAATTAACTGTATTTTTTATCATAATCATAAAGATGCTTTTTTGCCATTTGATTTGTTTGCCGCTACGTTTTATTTAGTAACCCGCTACGAAGAATACTTACCATTTAAAGCCGATAAGTTTGGACGATTTAGCCACGAAGAAAGCATTGCTTATAAATATAAATTTTTAACACGCCCAGTCGTAAATATTTGGGTTAGTTGGTTAAGCGTTGTGCTGAAAGAAAAATTTCCTAATCTAAAAATAGAAAAACAGCGTTTTAAATTTATGCCCTCTTACGATATTGATATTGCTTATGCCTATCAAAACAAAGGGCTTATTCGCAACTTAGGAGCATATTTATTAGAACTAAGAGCCTTTAAATTTAAAAGAATATACCAGCGAACAAAGGTGCTTTTAAGAAAAATAAAAGACCCTTATGACACTTATGACTATCAAATTGCATTGCAAAAAAAGTATGAACTTACGCCAATTTATTTTTTCTTACTTGGTAGGTTTAGTGCCTATGATCGCAATATTTCATCAGATACTCCTGCCTACCAAAACCTTATGCAATCTTTAGCCGATTATGCACGTGTGGGGGTGCATCCTTCATACAAATCATACTTAAATAAAGAATTGGTAAAAAAGGAAATTAGGCTTTTATCTAAAATTGTAAAAAGAGAAATAAAGGCAAGCCGACAACATTATATTCTACTCGATTTTCCGAACATATACCAAACCTTGCTTAAAAATGGTATAAGAAAAGAGTACAGTATGGGCTACCCAAGCCATATTGGTTTTAGGGCAAGTATTGCATCATCGTATTTATTTTACGATTTAACTACCGAAATTAAAACACCAATGCGTATTTATCCTTTTTGCATTATGGATGTAAGTTTAAAGGAATATATGCAGTTAGATACGCAAAAAGCCCTTAAAAGCTGTTTAGAAATGCTAGAAGAAGTTAGGCGTTTAGGTGGATTTTTTATGACTATTTTTCACAACCATACGCTTAGCGAAACCGATGGTTGGGAAAACTGGACAAACTTTTATGAACAACTCATAGCTAAAGCAACAAAACCGATAAAAACCGAAAAGTGAAATTAACTTACACCCGAAATTTATAAGAAAAATGCAATTCAGAAAAGATAAAACAATAGTAGAGCTAAATACTGCCGAAAATACCGAGCAGCTTATAGAGCATTTGAATCTGCTAAACGATAAAATTATTGAAACTTTTGATTTGTATTTAGCCCAATGGCAAACACCAAGCAAATTTGCTAGAAACGACCGATGGGCAGCTATTGAAAATATGGGAATATTGCTAGAAGCATTTGAAGAAAAATGGAAAAGTGCTAAAAATAGCAATAAACTTTATTGGGCAAACTCTGCTGAAGAAGCAGAAAAACTAGTAGAAAAAATACTAGAACGCAAACAGCCAAAAACAGCCCTTAACATTATGGGAACAGAGTTAAAGGAAGTTGATGTAGAAGAATTAAATAAAAAACATAAAATACAAAGTCTTTGGGCAAATTGGGAAAAAGCACTTCAGGTGTTATTAAATGAAAACGAACAACATCCATTGTTTCCGTTAATGCACCTAAGTGAAACACAACTAAACAATGCCTTAGAACACTCAGAACCTATTGATACCTCGGTATTAAATTACTGGATTGCAGAACATAATAACCAAATAAACAACCTAAATGCAAGCAGTACCATTGCTTTTATGAATGCTGAATTTTTGTGTCCCGATTTAGGAGCAGTTTGCTGGTTCGATGAAGACGGATTGTACGGAAAAGTATTACAAAAAGCCGATACCATTGTAATTCTAGCTGGAATTGATAGAATAATAAACAGTAGTAACAATTTAGACGTAGTTGCAGGAATGAAAAGTGCCTTTACCAAAGGCGAATATTTGCCACCTAAATTGCATTATGTAATGAGTAATGTAAAAGCCAAGCAAGAAATAATAATAATTTTAATAGATAATGCCCGAACCGAACTGTTAAAAGATTCACGTTGGCGAAATTTATTATTAGATTTAGACGGTGTTAGTTTTGTAAACCAATGCCACGATTTTCCGTATTTACAACCCGAAACAAACTACCACCCGTTGCACTTCGGACCAATTTCGGCATTGCTAGGAACGCTATTTTATAAACCCGAAGATTTTGTAACTAAGCACGTTTTTTGGGCAGATACACAAAGAGGATTTTTACCGCATCCGTATTTAATAAATTACAAAAAACTACTTATAAGCCTTAGGCACGAACTGTATGAAGCCAATAAACAACAAACCCAAACAATACACAGCCTTTGGAATGAACACGAAAAAGCAATAAACGACAAAACTTATATAAAACGATTTCAATTGAAGAGAAAAGTACAAAAAATATTGGGAAAAAATCGTAAATCACCTAAATTGGCTTCAAATACATTTATGAGTGAATGGGAAAATAAAATTAGACAGAAAAAGTGAGAAAACCAGAACCATTAAAAATAAAATTATTCGATTTATTGCTTAAAATAAATGTGTACGAACAAAATAGATTTATGAAATTTGTGCGTTCACCTTATTTTAATGAAACCAATGAATTAGTTGATTTATTAGATTTTTACCTTCCATTTTTTAAAAAAGAAAAACCAATTTTATTAACAAAAGAACAAGTGTGGAAAGCTGTTTTCCCTAAAAAACAATACAACGATATTAAGTTTAGAAGGTTCAATTCAGATTTATCTAAACTTGCCGAGCAATTTTTAGCACAAATAACCTTTGAAAAATACCCAAGCAAAGCAAGTAACCACTTGTTGCATATAATAAACGAAAGAGACATTGATAAACTATTTCACACAGCACAAAAAAGTGCTATAAATGCCCAACAAAAGTGGCAATACCGAAACGCCGATTTTCATTACCAACAATACAAACTTGAAATTGAATTACATTCATTAGCAGAAAAAAAAGAACGCACAACTCAAAATATTTTACCTGCCGTAGAAAGTTTAGATATTTTTTATTTAAGCGAAAAACTAAGATTGTATTGTACCTTATTAACCTATAAAAATGTAATGAATGTTGAAGATGAAATACTCTTTATTAACGAAATAATGGAATATTTAAAAAACAACGACTTCACAAATATTCCAGCAATAAACATTTATTACTTGGGTGTACTTACTTTATTAGAACCCCAAAAAGAAGAAAACTACTATCAGTTTTACAACTTATTAGCACAACATTCAGTAAGATTCCCGCCCGAAGAAGCTAGGAATTTATACATTATTGCCCAAAACTTTTGTATAAAAAAAGTAAATGCTGGCGAAACCAATTTTTTAAAAGAACTACTTAAACTCTATAAAGAACTTATTAATAACAAACTCATTTTCAAAGATTCCTTAAACGATCCAGAAGTGCTTTCGCCTTGGACTTACAAAAATATTATAACCGTTTCATTAAGAGTAGGCGAGTTAGATTGGGCATTAGAATTTATTGAAAACTTCAAAAATCATATACCCGAAACCTTTAGACAAAATGCTTACATTTACAATTTATCTAAATATCATTTTTACCTTAAAAACTACGATGAAGTAATAAGTCTTTTAATAAATGTAGATTATCAAGGCGTTTTTTATATGCTCGATGCCAAATCTTTATTGCTTAAAACTTACTACGAAACAGGCGAAGATGCTCCATTAACTTCTTTAATGGATAGCTTTAAAGTGCTACTAAACAGAAAGAAAACCGTTTCGGCGAATTACAGAAAAATATATAAGAACTTAATAAAGTTTACCAAAAAACTACGCACCGTAAGAGATGGAGGAAAACTAAGTGTAGAGACATTAGAAAAGCAACTGGAAGCCGAGAAGCAGGTAGCCGATATAAGTTGGCTTAGAGAAAAAATAGCTGAACTAAAAATTAGTTCAGCTAAAGAGTAGTAATCTCATTTTAGGTAAAAATATTAGTGCGAATCGTGGTCGTGTAAACGTTCACGAGGTGTAGCCACCAAACCAATAGCAATAAATACACAAACAATTCCAAATGTAACTATAGCTGCAAAGAAAAATTCCATTGTTTTAATTTTTATAATTCGCCACAAAGGTAAACCCAATTGAATAAATTTTGCCAATTACAAAGCTGAAAAAAGATATTATTATATCTCAATTGGCGATGTACTTGCTAAAGACAACCACTTATTATATCCAATTAAGCAAAAACAATACAACAGCCAATGCTCTTATAACCATCAAAAAAAGATATGGAATTGCTAAATTTTAGAAAGCGCCTGTTATTCTAAAATTACAGCAATTACCTTCGATGTGGGAATAAAACCAAAATATCTTGAATCAATGGCATTATTTCTATTATCTGATAATAAAAAATAATGATTTTCTGGTACAATTACAGGTCCCCAATTATTGCTAGTCCAATCTTTTTCTACAACAGACGAAACTTTATGAATATCAGCACCATCAATTTTTTGTTCAATTTTAGTTGGTGTAAAATAATTATTTAGTTCGTCAAATTCATCATTGGTCAAATAAGCTAGGGTAATTCTGTCATAATTATTTGTAAATAACTTGTCTTCTGCTACAATCTGTTTGATAATTCTTTTATTTTTTGCAAAATCATCTTTAGAAATTTTGTACGCAAATTGAATATCAATTTTGGGTGTTAGTATGGCATTATTTATATACACTTCACCATTAATTATTTCCACTTTTTCGCCTTCAAAAGCTATTAATCTCGAAATATATGCTTCAGGTTTTTCGCTTGGGTTTACTTCTTTTGTATATGAATTTACATAAAAGGAAACAGCCGAAAAACGTTTTAATTCATGTAGCATTGAACCTACAACTCTTTGTCCAGGTTCAAAATTGGGCTGCATACTAGCAGCCGTAATTTTATAACTATGTATAGGACTAAAAATGAGTTCGCAACTTGAAATGCCTACTGTAAAAAAGAAAAATAATAATATTAAGTAATTTTTGCGTAGTGTGTAATTCATTGGAGTTT
>JAHDDA010000044.1:5017-12400 GCA_020629595.1 Chitinophagales bacterium | reverse complement strand
ATAACTTCTGTATTATTACTATAAAAATTATCTAAGTCAGCACAAATTATTGCATTATTTATGTTATCGTTTATTTCAGAAATAAATGATATAGAGGCTAAATAAGTTGTTACACTGTTTGGTGTATTGGTGTTCAAATAAGAAAAACCATAAACATTGTAAGTCCCACTTGATAAAACTGACCAATCAAAGTCGCCTGTTGTATTAAAATCAACAATGTTATTACCATTAGCTATTAAAAATGCGTATTCGTAATTTACTCCTGGGTTCGTTTCAAAAATATTAGTATAATCATTTGTAAACGCACCTATATCTTCCCCTTCACAAAAAGTTACAGGTAAATTTTCACCAACTGGGACAACTAAATCACCCGCATCTGCTTCACAACATACACCTGAAGCAGGCGTTAATTGTAGTGATAAATTTCTGATTTCATCTGAATTTAAATCGAAGTTAACCACTTCTGTTGTGTAGCCATTTGCAGAAATACTAATATTATAATTTCCACAATCGGCAACGCCAGTAATGTAGCAACCTGTAATATCTGTAGTAACTTCTTCACCAGTTACACCAATTATATCAATTTGTGCATTCACAATTGGCAAACCTGTACAAACATCGGTAATACAACCTTCAATATGAGAAGCAGGAATGTAATTAGTGGTGAATATGTGTAAACCTTCTTCTCTATCGGTTACGATTAAATTACCAGAAGGTAAATAAGGGTAATTACCCCAAGAACCGTTATAGCCTCCACCTGAAAAATTTATAGATGTATCGTAATTTCCAATGGGAACAATGGATTGTGGTACAGAAACATCTAAAGCCGTTACGCCAGATGTATAATGAGATAAAGTATAAAAACCATCGGACACATAATAACCATTGTGCATTACAACATTTACAATACCATCATTCCAAGCGTCTAATAGGGTAATATTTGTTGGGTCAGTAATATCATAAACTGCTACTACTGCATTAGGCTCTTCATCTAAAACAAAAGCTGTTGTTTGATCGGGTGTAACCCATACTTGATGAGCAAAATCGAACGGTGTTTGTACAGAACCAAGTGTAATTAAATTAGTAGGATCGGAAGCATCGACAATTGTAAACTCACCATTGTAAATTTCTGCATTATACATTATATTGTTCAGCACATAGCCATCGTGAACGTATCCACCATTATAAATACCCAAATAAACTGGATCTGTTGGATTTGCACCAATATCAATAATTAACGTTCCAGAACCTACGTCTGTGGTTGAAGCTCCGTAAATGTAACCAATACAATTTTCATCAATAAAAATATCGTGTGAATCGGTGTAGCCAACACCAAGTTGTGTTGTTGTTACTGGAGCTGAATTTGGTAAATCACTTAAATCAATGATATTTAAACCTGGTGGTGTTGGGTCTTCGGTAATGTAGTAAGCATAATCACCACAAGTTTTTAAATCCCACCAATTAGAACCTAAGTTTGGAATACTAACAAATTGTACTTCAACAGGATTGTATGGATCGGTAACATCAACAATTGAAACACCTGTAACTGTTCCAACCAAAGCATACTCATTACCATTACCATCGGCATATCCCCAAATATCGCTTAATCCTTGAGTATATGGCAATATTGAAGCTAACGTAAGGACTTCTAAGGTATTTGAAACCAATACATCTGCTGTTACTTCACATCCGTCACTACTTTCTAAAGTTAGCGTGTAAGTGCCTTCAGCATTTACTGTTGGTGTTAAAGTGTTTTCGCCCATAACAATTTTTCCATCAGTAGTTGTCCAAAGTATTGAAACAATATCTCCTGTAGAACAAGTAGCGTCTAGTTGAACTGGAGTATTTTCACAATCAATATATGTTTCAGCATCAACACAAATTTCTGGACAAGCAGGTGCCGCCCAAACTATTGTATTCGCATTATTGGAATAAGTATCACCTTCATTTGAACTTATATCGGCTACATTATTGGCATAAATAGCATCAATTACTTCAAAATCATCAATATACCAACCATCAACTACGGTATTATTATCTGAAATAAAACGAAAACGAAATTGTACGCTTTGCCCAGCATAGGGTGTTAAATCAACCCTTGTTTCAATATAACCACCACTATCACCAGTAAATGCCTGTCTTGCTCCAACAGGGTTATTAGTTCCTAAAACACCATTATATCTATTCTGAATTATATCGTTTCCTAGGTCATTCCAAGTTGTACCACCATTTGTAGAAATTTCTACCACACCACCATCCCAAGAGGCTTCTGTATTATAATAATGCCAAAAACGCATTAAAGGCGTACCTACCGACAAACTAACCGAACTTGTTGTTAAATACTGATCATTATCAGCAGGTGAATTAGGAATATACCAATGATTTGTACCACTATTTGCATTGGTATTAGAAGTTACCCAAACATTAGTTCCAGTACCTGAAGTACTCGTAAATGTTGATGTTGTTTCGTGATTTTCTTGAAGAATAAGTGTACTTGCAGGTGTTAAATTTACCGTTACACTAAAAGTACAAGTTTGCGTGCTTCCTGCTGGCATAGTTCCCAAGTTAATTGTTAGTGTTCCATTGTTTTCTGTTCCACTACAACTTAAACTTCCAGGCACATAGGTTAAATTACTTGGTAAAACATCGGTAACAGTTGTACCTGTTACTTGTGTAGCTTTGTTATTGGTTATTTCTAATGTATAATTCAAAATGTTACCAGCTTCAATTTCTGTATTATCTACTGTTTTTTGAATACTTAAAATTTGTTGCAATTGTGGTGGTAAATCAAACGCTTCTATTTGATCAGAACGACTTCCAGAACTGCCTTGATCTGCTGAGTACCCAAAACCTCTACGAGCAAAAGCCTCCCAAATTATTTGGCTATATGCACCACCATAATTTAAAGTATCAGCTAATAAAATAGCATCTCTTCCATCAATCATTCCAGGGCTACAAGGTTGCAATTTCATTCCATCCATAATTAATTGCATAGCAATATTATTACCACCTGTTCCACTATATAAATCTGAATCAAAACCAATAGCATCAACTAAATCCCAAGTAAGTTCCCACAAAGCAGTACACCACACAAAACCTATTCCGTGTGGAACAGATACACCAGAATTTGAACCAGCATAAGTATAGGAATTTACACCAAAATCAGTAGAATAAGGAGCAGGGCGAATACCTCCACCTGTAGTAGTTTGCCCTGTCACATAAGTGCCAATTCCCCTGACATCGGTTCGTGTATCTGTTGCCTCCATTGTTAGCATTAAACCAAACCAATCACTCCAACCTTCCCCCATTTGTTCATCGTTTACCAAGCAACTTGCATTATTAGGTCCACCTGTAAGGCGAATAGAAATTCCATGTCCATATTCGTGGCATATAATACCGTTATCAAAATCACCATCGTAATTAAAATTACCAGGATTGGACAAAGAAACATTTAAACCCGCTGCTATTTGAGTTCTAATTGTAGCACAATCGGCTTGTGAAATCATAATTGAAGGAATATTTATTCCCGGATCAGTTCCACCCATTGTTATTGGGTCTCCTGCTACGTTGTTACACATAATACAAGCAATAGCTCCTGCATTTTCTGCATTTTGAACCTTAACAGTAAAATTACAATTTCCTCTATCTATCAATGCAATATTTCCATTTATAGATGTTGCATTTGTTAAAGCATTACACCCTTCTGAAGCATTTACCGTTCCATCACTTACTTCTACTACAGTTCCTGTAATATTAGCTGGCGAAACTGGTAAACTTGAACCAAAAGCCGCTTCAACACCTATATAATTTCCCGCAACTGAACTTGGGTTATTTACTGTTAGCAAATTAGAAAGTCCGCCGCCTGCCCATTCAAACATTTGCATTCTTCCATTTGAACCATCTGGCGGAGCTGCAAAATTGGCGTTATTTGTTCCAGAACCGTCTTGTGCATCAGCAAAAACATAATCATTACCAATTCCTCCACGACCTAAATTATCATTTTGAAAATTCCCTGAAACTTCGTCAAAACCGTATTGATACCAAATATCGTGCATCACATTATTCCAATAAAATAAATTTGTAATTGCTGGGTCTAAATAGTTTTGAGGATTCTGGTTAAGATTTAATGGATAGTCGAAATCTAAAGTTACTGTTCCATCAGGACTATATCCTACCCCATCGTTGGCATTTCTATCGTCTTGTGCATATACATTGTTACCTCTTGTAATTGTATAGTTGGTATTTCCATCATTATGCCACCCTAAAGTACCTGCAAGCCCTGCTGTATTCCAAGGCGATGCAACAACAGAACGATTGCCATGATTTGGGCTTTCAACTGGAATAGCAAATACATTATAAGTATTGGCTAAAGAGGAAGTCTTGCTTGTATTAAGGTTTGATTTTGATTTTGAAAAATGGCTTTCTTTACAATTTTCATTATGAATGTGGTCAAATTCACAGTGAACAACATAATCATTTTTATCTAAAATTTCTCCCGTAACAGCATCTACTCTTATGTTCCACCAATGTTGTTTGTCTAATTCATAAATTTCTACTTCCCAACAAAGTCGTACTTCTTTTGATTTTGGTAATACTTGGTAAATTAAATGAGCATTTATGTTTTGAGAAGCAATACCTGCCTTGTTGAATATATGTTTTTGTGTTGGCGTTTTTTCTACTAACTCAATAGTTAAAGCCTGTTTTATTGTACGATTTATATGATTTGCCGCAAAAATCACAGCACTTTCAGCTGTTATTTGGGGTGATGTGGTATTTATTTTTTTAGATAAATTACTAACAAAATTTAGATGCCCATTAATTGCTTTCTCATTAACAACATTAACATTGGCTGTTGCGTTAAATACAGCAATTTTATTATGTGCTTGTTGAAAATAAATATGGCTAACTTGGTTATGCTTAGAAGTGTAGGCATCAGTAAGCAAACAATTTTCAATATCTTCTATGGTAAAATCTTTTGGTTTAGCCAATTCCACCAAATAAGATTTAGCTATATTTATTTCTCTGCTATTATTAGAAGATTGCTGTGCAACTAGTGATAGCGAGAATAAAAATATTATAAAGAGTAAAATCTTATTCATATATTATTATTTGCATTTTTCATAAAAAGTAAATTAAGTATTATTCAAATACTTAATTTAAACAATACTTGTTTCGTTAGGGCTATCAAAAGGCAAATTTCTTTTCTAATAAAAGAAACATTGTCAGTACATTGACGAGTTATTTGGTTTATCAAGTTGCAATAAGCATAAATTTATTTAAGGTAAACCCAAAATAAAGGGGCATCTCCACGTTCAGAACCATCTGAATTAAAAATAGTTTGCATTGGAGCTATTGCTTTCACTTTAGATTGCATAGAAAACTTTTCTTTATCGAAATACCATTCTTGCTCAACCCTTACTTTGGTTATTGTTGCTTTATTCAACTCTCCAACTGTTGGTTTAACAACCTCTTTTCCAAGTGCCATATCGTAAACCGAAACAGTATCTTTAGGATGAAATAAATTATCTATTTCATTTTTAGACATTTGCTTTCTATCGTAGAAATGAAATGCTTCTACTTCTCCTTTTTCAACTCCATTCAAAATTAAATCTAACAATTCAAAATCTGAACGTTTTAAATCTTTAACATAGTCATTTTTACTATTGAAATCATACTTAAAACTTGTGGTTTTTGACCAATCAAAATCATTAGGATCTAAGTTTTTACTACCATTATTACCATCATTGGAACATCCAATCAATAATACAAATAGAGATAGTAATAACAATTGTATAAAAGAATTATAAAGTTGCATATAAACTATTTTTAATACGTTATTTATAACGCAAAATCAAAAGAAATATATTGTTTCCGACAATGTTAAGTCTTCTATACTTTATCAAAAATATATTTCTAAGATGCAAAACAACAAAAGCATTTTAATATTTGATACTTTATTTGATTTGTTTTCAGCTAATTTTGTGTAAATTTTGAAAATGAAAGTAAAAATTATAAACAAATCTCGAAACCCACTCCCTACTTATGAAACTATTGGTTCTGCTGGTATAGATTTACGAGCCGATACGGATGAAGTGATAACTTTAAGCTCATTAGAAAGAACCTTAATTCCTACTGGTTTATTTATTGAATTACCACAAGGCTATGAAGCTCAAATTAGACCAAGAAGTGGCTTGGCTATTAAAAAAGGAATTTCATTAGTAAACTCCCCTGGTACTATTGACTCTGATTATAGAGGTGAAATTAAAATTATACTTATAAATCTGTCAAAAGAAACCGTAGAAATTCAACCTTCGGAACGCATAGCACAAATGGTAATTGCCAAGTACGAGCAAGTTGAATGGGAACAAGTACACATTCTTGCCGACACCAAAAGAGGAGAAGGTGGTTTTGGACATACAGGCATTAGTTGAAACAGGTGTCAGGTGTCAGATTTTAGAAATTTGAAACCATTAGC
Organism: Chitinophagales bacterium; assembly: GCA_020629595.1. Lineage (GTDB taxonomy): Bacteria > Bacteroidota > Bacteroidia > Chitinophagales > UBA2359 > JAHDDA01. The sequence continues at coordinate 5,925 of JAHDDA010000044.1, read as the reverse complement.
AATTAATAATTAACATTAAACGTTTAAAAAGTGAACATTATAATTCCAATGGCAGGACGTGGTTCACGTCTTCGCCCACATACATTAACCATTCCTAAACCATTAATTCCAATAGCAGGTAAACCAATTGTACAACGTTTGGTTGAAGACCTTGTAGAAATGGCTGGCGAAAAAGTAGAAAACATTGCTTTTATTATAAAAGATGATTTTGGTGCTGAAGTTGAAGCAAAATTAAAATCAATAGCTCAATCATTAGGTGCTGAAGGGCAAATTTGTTACCAATACACGCCTGAAGGTACAGCACACGCTATTTATGCTGCAGAGCAATTTTTAACTGGAAAAACAATTATTGCTTTTGCCGATACTTTATTTAAAGCCAACTTTAAAATAGATACCGAGCAGGAAGGCGTAATTTATGTGCAACAAATTGATGATCCAAGTGCATTTGGCGTTGTAAAATTAGACGACAACGGACACATTACCGATTTTGTAGAAAAACCAACAACTTTTGTTTCTGATTTAGCCATAATTGGTATTTACTACATAAAAAATGGCGATGCTTTAAAAGCAGAGATAAAATATTTATTGGATAATGATATTAGAGAGAAAGGCGAATATCAGATTACCAATGCTTTGGAAAATTTAAAACAAAAAGGCACTAAGTTTTCTACTGGAGCAGTTGAGGAATGGCTAGACTGTGGTAACTATAAAGTAACAGTTTACACCAATCAACGCATTTTAGCTTTTAAAGAAGGAGCAAACAGCAAAGGCGAAAACTTAAAAAATACTAATTCGTTAATAATTGAACCTTGTTTTATTGGCAATGATGTAACTTTAAACAATTCAGTAATAGGACCACACGTTTCTATTGGTGATAATTGTACTGTTTCAAATTCAATAATTAAAAA
>JAHDDA010000044.1:0-4917 GCA_020629595.1 Chitinophagales bacterium | reverse complement strand
AATATGTCGAAATATCAAATTTCAAAAATTGAAAACGATATAGAAAAAGTAAATATTGGTGTTATTATTGAAATTTGTCAACAATTAGAAATACCTATTCATTTAAACTGTAATGTAAAGGCTTAAAATATATTAAAACTAAGTTGTATTTGTTACAGTTCTAAGTAAATAAACGTCAGAAAAATATGTCATATAAAAAAATATTAGTTCATTCGCTTTTAGCATTTACACTTTTCTCTTTTTCAAGCACTGAAATTTATGCTCAAAAAAAGAAAAAGAAAAGTAAAAAATCGCCAAAACAAACAACTCAAAAAGTTTCTGACTCAGAAATGCAATTATTGAGTGATATTTTTTTAGATGCAATGCAGTCTAAATTAATGGGCGACACCGATAAAGCCAAAGAGCTTTTTAGAGATTGTTTGAATTTAGCACCAAGCAATGGAGCTGCCAATTATGAATTAGCCTTAATTCACGAAGAAGAAAAAGACACAGAAACTGCTTTAACTTATGCCCAAACAGCCTATAATTCGGCACCCAAAAACAAATGGTATGCTTATTTATATGCCGATATGCTATTGTTCAACAACCAAATTGATGAAGCAACAAAAGTATATGAGCAACAAATTATTCAATCGCCGAATAATATCGAAAATTACCACAAAATTTCGTACATACACCGAATGAGTGGCAATTATGGTAAAGCTATTGAAGCCTTAAATGAGTTGGAATCAAGAATGGGAGTAATTGAAGAAATTTCTTTAGATAAACAGCGTTTGTATTTACAAAACAATGATGTAGATGGTGCAGCAGGCGAAATTGAAAAGTTAATTAATAAAAACCCCAATGATTTAAGTTATTACAATAAATTGGCAGAACTTTATTCGGCTAATAGGCAAGCCGAAAAAGCAAATGAGGTTTATGCTCGAATGATAAAAATTGCACCAGACAATCCGTTGGCACAAATGGCAATGGCTCGCCAATATTACAATAAAGGCGAAAATGCTAAAGGTGCAGAAATGCTGAAAAAAGTATTTGCTAATCCTAAAATAGATGCCGATGAAAAAATAGATTTTATGTTGGGTATGATGTCGGCAACTCCACAAGGCGAAGAATTAAAAGAAGCCGAAGAATTGACTGGTATTATTGCTAAAGCACACCCAAAAAGTGCAAGAATACACGCTGTTAGAGGCGATATTTTTATGATTTTAGAAGATAAAGCCAATGCTAAAGATGCTTTTAAAAGAACAGTAGAATTAGATCCTAATTTATACCCTGTTTGGGAACAAGTTATGTTTTTAGAATACGAGTTACAACAAAACGAAAACTTAACAAAAACAGCCAAAGAAGCCACTGAACTTTTTCCTAACCAACCACTACCACATTACTTTAGAGGTTTAGCAAATTTGCAACTGAAAGAATATAGTAAAGCTGTAAAATCTCTAAAAAGAACTGCCATAATTGCTTCAGATAATAAATCATTGCTAACAGAGGTATATTCTTTAATAGGTGATGCTTACCACAGTATGGGTGAACACGAAAACTCAGATAATTATTATGAGAAAAGTCTTGAAATTGAGCCTAAAAACTCATTGGTTTTAAATAATTACGCCTATTATCTTTCATTGCGTTCAGCAGAATTAGATAAAGCGGCAGAAATGTCTAAATTATCGAATGAAATTGAACCTAACAACTCATCTTATCAAGATACTTATGGTTGGATTTTATACGAACAAGGCAAGTATAAAGATGCTAAAACTTGGTTAGAAAAAGCATTGCAAAATGGTGGCGATAAACGCCCTGTTATTGTTGAGCATTATGGCGATATTTTATTCAAATTAAATCAAAAAGCAGATGCAAAAACTCAATGGCAAAAAGCCTTAGATTTAGGAGGGAATAAACGTAATTTAGAGGAGAAATTATCAAGATAATATTTATTCTTTCGTAATTTGAAAACGGATTAACTATTTTTACAATAGATAATCCGTTTTTTCTTTTCATACAACCACTCCTTTTCATTTTTACTTTATTCTGTTTAGAAATGATACGCACACTAATAATAGAAGACGAAACCATCATAAGAGAAAGTATTGTAACTATGTTTTCTAAAAATCCTCAAATAAATATTGTGGGTGATTGTGGAACGGTTGCTGAAGCTACAATTTTAGCTAAGAATTGTAAACCCGATTTAATTCTTTCCGATATAAACCTAACTGATGGAACTGCTTTCGATTTTTTGAATCAAATAAAAGAGCGAAATTTCAATATTATTTTTATTACCGCTCACGAAGAATATGCTCTAAAAGCTATTAAAATTGGTGCTTTAGATTACCTACTAAAACCCATAGATGAAGACGAATTGAATAATGTGATTGATAAACTAATTACCAATGAGAGTAAAAATCAAATAAATCAACGTATTGAAGTAGTTAATTCAGAAATAAAAGGAAAAAACGAAGAAATTGTATTACGACTTTTCGATAGTTACCAAATAATTCGTTACAACGAACTAATGTATTGCAAATCAGATTCGGGATATACCACTTTTTTCCTAAAAGATGGAAGAAACTTTCTGGTTTCCAAATCGCTAAAAGAATATGAAAGTATTTTGCCTAAAAACAACTTTTTTCGTACACACCAATCATATTTAATTAACCTAAATTTTATTGATAGATTTGAAAAAGGGGGAAGCGTATTTTTAAAAAACGAAATTGAAATTCCTGTTGCAGTGCGTAAAAAGGAAGCCTTACTAAAAAAAATTCTTCAAAAACCATAGCAAATTCCAATTATACTCACACGAATTTTGAATGGAAGAAATAAATTTTAAAACTTGTTGTAAACTTGCTTTATGCAAAGTATAGCAAAAATATTGATTGTTTTATTCATCACTTTTTTAAGTTTTGAAAAGTTAAAAGCTCAAATTTCAACCGATGAAATAGAAAAGTGGCATCAAAAAATGAGTTTAATTTTCTCTAAACAAAGTAAAGAAAAAATAGACTCTTGTTTTACAGCTATCGAATCGCAATTCACCACCGAAACTTTAAATGAAAATGTATATTATTTATCGGCTAAAGCAGAGTTAAAACGCCGTTTTGAAAATGATGAAAATGCTACAATGGCATTAAGCCTAAAAGCTATGAATCTATATGAACAACAAAATTTAGACGATTGGGATTTATTGGGCAAATTGTATAAACTAACAGGAGCAACTTACCTGCGTGCCGAAAAATATGAAAAAACTAAAGAAATTTTTACCAAAGCCATTGCTTTATTTACAAAACACAAAGACACACTTAATCTTGCCATTGCATATACACAATTAGGTAAAGCCGAAAACCGACTTGAAAATTATGATGTAGCTATTTCTAAAATTAAAAAAGCAATTAATCTGTTATTAGATATAAATCATAAACGTTACTTACCAATATTGTACACGAGTTTACAAAGGGCTTATTCAAAAAAAGCGAGAATAGAAAACAACAGAATTTATGTAGATAGTAGTATTTATGCTTTAAAAACAATGATGCAACATATAGATGAACCTTCAAATGAAGTCAGTTTTACTTATCATAATAACTTAGCTTCTTTATACAAAAGATCAGAAAATTACCAGCAAGCTCACTTATATTTAGATTCGGCAGAACTATTTATCAATACCCAAAATCAAGAAGATTTAAGATTTATTTTCCGAAACCGATTAGATATTTATGAAGTGCAAAAAAACTATGAATTATTGGCAGAAACCGCCCGTAATTATTATGATGTAGTAGATTCAGTATATTCTTCAAAAATTTCAAATGAATTAGATGAATTAAAAATTTCATTAGAACAAGAGTGTTTATTACGTGAAGAAGTTCAGAATGAAGAATTAGCCACACAAAAAGCACAATCTAGGTTATACATTACACTTTTATCGGCTTTTTTGCTAGGAATTGGTGGTTTTTTCTATTACATATTTCAAAAAAGGAAAAAAGAAAAAGAGCTTTCTGAACTAAAACAAAAATTATTGAGTAGTCAAATGAATCCACATTTTACCTTCAATACTTTGGCAAATATAAAAGCACTAATTTTACAAGAAGAAAACCAGAAAGCCTCTAAATACTTAACAAAATTTTCGCACCTTCTTCGTAAATCAATGAATAGTAGTCTTAACGAAACTGTTTTATTAGATGATGAAATAGAACTGTTAGAAAACTATTTGGCACTTCAAAAAATTAGATTTAACAATGAGTTTTCATATAAAATTCAAAACGATGTAGAAATGAGCGAAGACTACCTTATTCCCTCAATGTTGTTACAACCTTTTGTAGAAAACTGCTTTAAACACGCTTTTAAAAATATTGATTATAAAGGAGAAATTTTAGTGCATATTTTTGAAAAAAACAATAAACTAATTTGCCAAATTGCCGATAATGGGATTGGTCTTATTAACTCAAAACCAATTAACACCAATCGAAAATCACTAACTTTTGACATTACCAAACGAAGATTTGCCCTGCAAGAAAAATCTTTTACAACCAAAGGAAAAGTAAGTATAAAACCTAATCCCAAAGCAAAATCGGGCTGTTTGGTAAATTTAGAAATTCCTTATAACTTTCATTAAAATAGTAAAACATGAAATATGTTTGGATATTCAATGGCAATGGCAAAAACCCATTTCCAAGTGCTGTATTTTCAACAAAAGAAAAAGCCGAAAAGTGGATTACAGAACACAAATTATCTGGTACACTTACACAATATCCTATTGACATTTCTATTTTCGATTGGGTAATTGAAAATAATTATTACACACCCAAAGATTATCATTATCAAGCAAAACATATTGGCAATTTTAGTTCTGCTGCACAAGAACATTTTCATTACGAAAAAGGGAAAATTGATTAAAACCGAACCATCATTTACAAACAAGCTTACGAATTT
>JAHDDA010000043.1:9844-12680 GCA_020629595.1 Chitinophagales bacterium | reverse complement strand
GTAGAGTCCATTGCAATTGTACGAACACTATCTTCTCCTAAGTGACGTTGAGTTTCTAAAATTAATTTTGAACCATCAGTACGTGTAATTTCTAAAGCATTTAAGATTTCTGGCAATTTACCACCATCTGAAAAGCTTACATCTACAACCGCACCAATTATTTGTTTGATTTTACCTACGTTAGCCATCTTTTATATTTAAAAAGAATTAATTTTTCTAAAAAACGGTGCAAAAATACAACGAAATAATTTATTTGTTGGAATATATTATTAGTGATTACAGGATTTTGCTTGGAAAACTGTGTTTTGTGGGTTTGAAAATAGATAAGCAACTATATTTACAATAAATCTTGAAACAATGAGTGCCATAAAACAAGAAGAAACTAAAAAACATTACTCGCCACAAGAATACCTTGCTATTTTAGAAGCCTCTGAAACAAGAGTTGAATACTTAAATGGCGAAGTTAGATTTATGGCTGGTGGAACGTTTAATCACAGTCGTTTAGCTAGCAGATTTCAAACGCAACTAACAAATTCATTGGCAAATAAAGGGAAAGGTTGTGAAGTGTTTAATTCCGATTTTCAAGTAAGTATTGAAAAACACAATAGTTATGTATTGCCAGATATATCAGTTGTTTGTGGTGAAATTGAAGTTTCAGATAAAGACCAAAACTCTGCAATAAATCCCATTTTAGTTGTAGAAGTAACTTCCGAAACAACAAAAGATTATGATTTAGGGCGTAAGTTTTTCTTGTACAGAAGCATTAAAAGTCTAAAGGAATATGTTATCGTTAGCCAAACAGAGCCTTTAGTGATGGTTCATACCAAAAAACAAGGTATAGATATTTGGCAGTTTAAGAACTTTGAAAGTTTAGATGATATTATTTATTTAGAAAGTATTGATGTAAACATTTCAATGAAAGATTTATATAGCAATATTAAGTTTGAAAACAATAACCAAAAACAATGAGTGCCATAAAACAAGAAGCAACTAAAAAATATTATTCGCCACAAGAATACCTTGCTATTTTAGAAGCATCTGAAACAAAGGTTGAATACCTAAATGGCGAAATTAGGTTTATGGCTGGTGGAACACCCAGACACAGTTTGCTTTGTAGTAGAATGAATGTTGCCTTAGCAGTTGGCTTAGGTAAAAAAAGCTGTGATGTTTACAATTCAGATTTAAAAGTTTGGATTGATAAAAAAAACAGTTATGTATTGCCAGACGTAAGTGTAATTTGTAATAATTTGGAATATGCTGAAAAAGATAAAAATGCGATTACTAACCCAACAATAGTAGTTGAGGTTGCTTCCGAATCTTCTTTCGATTATGATTATGGAACTAAATTAAAATTGTACCGCCACATTCAATCATTACGAGACCATATTATTGTAAACCAAGATGAAGCTAAAATTGATATTTTTTCAAGAAAAGAAAATGTAGATATTTGGTTATTGCAATCTTTTGAGGATTTAGAAGCAGAAATTTACTTGGAGAGCTTAGATATTTCTATTCCATTGGCAGAAATTTATGAAGGTGTCAATTTTGACTCGTGAAAATGAACAAAACTTATAATCTTAGACAAACAAGCAATAAAACGCCTACTTTTGAAGTATGGCAAAAAGTAAAAAGAAAATCATAGGATTAAACTTAGCCCCAGAAATATTAAAAAACTATCAATTAGAAAACGTATTAGGAGTTACTATTAAGATATTTTATGCTTTACTAATGTTAGCGAATCCTAAAGAAAAAAAGCAGTACATAAGTCTTGAAGAAATGGAAAGCCTTCATCGTGTAGAGCATAAACATAAAAGTCTGTATGGTCGAATGTTGGACAGCGAAGAAGAACTGCGAAACGCTTATTTGATTGAACAACACAATATTACCAATCCAAGAAGAATAAAATGTTTCAAAAGTTACCAAAGAGTAAAAGGAAGTAGATCCAAAATTATAGGAATTGAATTTGAATTTTCCGACGAGCTGTTTCCATATACCCAAGAAAAAGTAAAATTTTATGACTTTGACCACATTAACCATATGCAATGGAAGCATTCAATACGAATATACAATTATGTAATTGCTCAAGTTCGGAGCAAAGGAAAAAAAGCAGTAAAATTTAGACTCGATACAAACACCTATCGTGAAGTAATAGGTTGCTATGATTATAAAGAAAAAAAATACCTTCATCGCAGATACAACTATTTAAAATGTGAAGTTGTTGAATGGATAATCAAAGATTTTAAAGAATGCACTCCTTTCAAAATGGAAACAGAAAGAATTAGATATGTAAAAAATAAACCTACGGGAATAGGTACAATTGTTAATCTTGATTTTGAGCAATAAGAAAAAAAAATTAATCCATTAAAAAAACTACCACTCTACTAAACAAATAATCATTCAAATTTTTAATCTTTTAGAAGTTTGGCAAAAAGCAACCAAAACAAGCATTTTTGCTTCTTAGATTAAACGTAATAAATTCCTAATTTTGCAAATAACAACTGAATGATTTAGAAATTCTTATGAAACGAATTATATACTTTTTCCTTTTCACTATACTCACCCTAATTTTAAATACCAATATAAGTTCTGCTCAACATTCTATTGCTCGTGAATGGAACGAAGCTTTATTGGAAGCCATACGAAACGATTTTGCTCGTCCTACGGTTCACGCACGAAATTTATACCACCAATCAATTGTATTATATGATGCTTGGGCGGCTTATGAAAATGGAGCTGAAACAATTTTATTGGGTAAAAACTACGGAACATACAATGTAGCTTATACGCCAATTTCAATTCCAACAGATGAAGCCACAAGAATTGAAGAACAAAAAAA
>JAHDDA010000043.1:0-9744 GCA_020629595.1 Chitinophagales bacterium | reverse complement strand
GGGCATTGGTTCGATATTTTAAACTATGTAAACGACAATCCACTTTTAGAAAAAAAATGGCAAGGAGCAGGTGCAATATTAAATGATTTAGAATGGGATGTAAAAGCTTATTTAACCTTGGGTGGAGCTATGCACGATGCCGCTATTACTGCTTGGGGCTGTAAAGGTTGGTACGATTATGTTCGTCCTGTTTCAGCATTAAGATATATGGCAGATAAAGGACAATCATCGGATCCAGCAGCACCTAATTTTCACCCAGCAGGCGTTCCTATTATTCCTGGTTTTGTAGAGCAAGTTGTAGCTGGCGATCCTTTGGCTAATTTAGATCCAGCCAATATTGGAAAGATAAAGTTTTATACTTGGCGTGGACCAGATTACGTAAATAGTACAGCTACAAATATTGCTGGTGTTGGTTGGATTTTAGCTGAAGAATGGTGGCCTTATCAACGTCCGTCTTTTGTTTCGCCTCCTTTTGCGGGTTATGTTTCGGGACATTCAACTTATTCACGTGCAGCAGCCGAAATTTTAACTGCCATTACTGGTAGCGAATATTTCCCTGGTGGAATGGGCGAATTTGATGCCCCACAAAATAATTTTTTAGTATTTGAAGAAGGACCAAGTGTTGATATTACGCTACAATGGGCAACTTATCGTGATGCTTCTGACCAATGTAGTTTATCTCGTATTTGGGGTGGTATTCATCCGCCTTTAGATGATATTCCTGGCAGACTTATGGGCGAACAAGTGGGCTTAGATGCTTTTGCTTTTGCCAACGAATTGTTTAATGGTGATAGTATTGTTTCTTTCAATATTGAAAATGTATGGTTAGAGGGTTTTTATAATACTACGGCAGATAATATGAGAAATAACTTATCACAAAATGCACTTGTGCCAAACCTTGAGTCGTATAACACTTCGCCTTGGAATTATGCTGGTTCTGAAAGCGTAATGACTTATCCTAATGATTTTGTTGATTGGGTTTATGTTTGTCTTCGTGATCAAGCAGGTAACATTTTAGCATCAAAGGCTTGTTGCTTAAATACCAATGGAAGTATTAATGATGTAAGCGGTAATGCTTCTGTTAGTTTTACAGGTTTTGACCAATCGGCAAATTATGTAGTAAGTGTTCACCACAGAAACCATTTGGCTGTTGGGCAAACATTAAGTAATGGTGGCACTTTCGATTTAGCTAATACTTCAAATACTTTAGGGAATTTACAAACCAAAACGGTAAATGGTAGAGAAATGCTTTATTCGGGCGATTTTGATGGCAATGGTGTTATAAATAATCAAGATTATAATATCTGGTCGCAAAATAGTGCAGTAGTAAATGCCTACGTACCACAAGATGCAGATGGAAATGGTGTTGTAAATAACCAAGATTATAACTTATGGAGTGTTAACAGAAGTAAGGTTGGCGAAACAACTGTTCAGTTTTGATAATTGAAAATAGGGTTTTCTTGTAAAATTATTTTTAGTGGATCTCTACAGAAAATTCATAGTTTGGTGGTCGAAGTTCTGAGTAAATGACAAAAATTGAAAGTATGACTTTTATTGTAAAACAAGGCAGTAAACTACCTTGGAGGCAAGTTCCTTTCAAGGCGAATTTATTCCCTTGCATTTAAGAATTACCTTTACCAAAAACGTCTAAAACCTTGCCGCACTAATACGAGAACGGTTTTTTGCCCATTTGTTGTAATCTAAATTGTTGATCACGCCATTTCCATCAGCATCAATGGTTAAATACACATTGGTAGCGGCACTATTGGCAGCCCAAGCATTGTAATCTTGATTGTTAATTATGCCGTTTCCATCAAAATCGCCAGCACACATTGCAAAAATGCCGTCTTCCATTTCGCTAATTACACCACCTTGAGTATTATTTGAAGAAGCTGAAAAGTCATAAATTTCATTATTATTTAGATTAATAGCTTCTGTACTTTTAACACATAAGTGGTTTGAATGTGTAATTGAGATAAAATAATTTATAGTTCTATCAATTTCATCAATAATTAATTTATTGTTTCCATCTGCAGAAATTAATATTCCATCATTTCTTAAAATAGCTGCTTTTGAAAATGATATTGTTTCTATGTCATTTTCAGCATAAAAATCAACTAAAACCCAATCTATAATTTCATCGGTATTAATTACATTGGTGTTTAACGTTTCTGTTCCTTGATAATTCCAAGTTTCTTTATTGAAAGGCTGTTCGGTAGGAAACAAACCTAAAACAGTATAATTGCTTGCCATTTGGCTATTTCCAACATAATAGCCTTGTAAAAAAACTTTTGCATTTAAGCTTGCAGGTGTACAATTATTGCTTGCCTGTTCACAATTCAAGCTTTCAATATTTACAGTTGTATAATTTTCTAATGCTTGATATTGATTGTATCCACTACAAGTTGGCACGTAATTTAAACTTCTTTCATTAATAAAATGAGCTGCTCTTAAGTCTAAACATTCATTTAAAACCCTTTTTGTAGTTCCTGGAGCATAAGAATGGTACATTACAGATGCTTTACTTACATTATGATTTAGTTGAAAGGTATGTAAGATTTCGTGTAAAGCTACCGATTCAAAATCAATTTGTGTATTGTTGGGCATAGCTTCACTAAAATTCCAATTTGAATAACTATTGCTTAAATCTTTAAAAATAATATCAAAACCCGCTACTTCCCAGCCATTTCCACAACGGCGGTGTTGTGTATAAGCAACGGCTAATCCACTTATAGGAAAACTGGCAGTTTCAAAAGCAACTATATCAATGCCATCATTTTCAGCTTGAATAATATTGGTAGTTTCGTTGCTAATAGCAATATTAAACCCTAACTCATTTTGTACATAATTCATTGCTCTTTCAAATGCCTCTTCTGCAAGGCTATTCTTCATATTTTCAGCAATGGTAAATGTGTAACCACCTAATCCGTTTTTATCAATTAGATAAGTTGGCTTAGAATCTTTTTTTGCCCCTTTTAAAGCAAATGAAACTTCAATTTCTTGAAAAGAAGTAATTGTTTGAAAATTAGCGTTTTCTACTTTTACTAAACCACTTCCTGCAACAGGCGGAACAACTAAAACAATTTCAGTATCAGACCAAGAAACATAGCTTTCAATAGGTGATTGTATAAAAGAAAAACCACCAGTATTTGGATCGGCAAAATATACTTTTGCATTTTCAAAGTTTTCATTTGCACCAAAGCCATATCCTGTTATATATAAAGTGTCGTTATTGCCCGCTTGAACTATGTTTGGGTAAATACAATTAATTCCCATTTGATTGGTACTACTTTTTGTTGTGTTTGGGTTTTTATTGCTTTTACTATTCGAATATTTTGCTTTAGGTAATTTATCATAAATTTTTGTGCAAACTTCTTTTGAGTTCTTCGATTCTTTAATAGGTAAAAATGAATTTGTACCTAAAAAAGCATAATTTCCGTTTATAATAACATTATTGTCGGTTTGAATATTTTTTTTACTTCCTAAGAAAAATAATCCTGAATTTCCAAGTTCTAAATTCAACTCATTTGAAACTGTGTGCCATTCATCATTTACAATTCCACCATTTGTAATTACTTCAATAGTTCCTCCTTTTTTAGAAGTAAAGTTTTTATCAATGGCAACTGTATTTATAGTTACAATTCTGTTTGCGTTAGCTAACCAAACACTCTTTTTACTAATTACAGTACCTTCAACAATGGTATTACTTAATGATACTTTTTGATTTAAAGCAACATCATTGTGCAAACTACAAGCAAAAACATTGTAAGTAAGAAAGCAAAATAATATGTAAGTTAACAAACGCATTTAGAATTGGATAAAATGGATTTTGGATTTATAAAAAGCTACCTAATGCACCTCTCATATTTAAACTCAAATTTTGGGCAAACTGGGCAGAGCCTTCCCAAGACGGAGCCATATTGTAGTGATATGCTATTTGAACTAATTGCTTCGGAAATTCTAATGAGTCTTTTAGGGTAATTTTTGAACCTTCAACTTCTTCCCACTTATCTAATGCAATTTCAGCAATTCTTTTGCTAGCTTCTTCTTTACCAAATATTTTTCTTACACGTACTAGTAATTCTAAATCGAACAACCAACGAGAAATAAAATCTTCTTTGAATATTTGTAATGCAAGTGATTTAGTAAACACCTTAGCTCCACATTGTGTATCGGCTATTTGTAATTTAGTAATTGAAGAGGTAACTTTTCCAAAACAATTACTCGCAAAGGCTCTTCCTGCCGATCTATCAATATTGTCTTCATTTAATTTACGAGAACCAATTACCATTTGGTAGTTATTATTATTGCTTAAAATATCTGCCAAACGTTGGTAATCGTTGAAGCCAGTGGCTAAATCTGCATCTAAAAAACCAATTGTTTGTACCAAGGTCATTTCTGTAATGTATTGAACACCTCTTCTAATTGCCTCAGCTTTCCCAACATTTTTTTGCAAATCAAGCACCATTACCTTGTTTGGATTTTGTGCCATAAAATGTTTTAAAATGTTAATTGTATTATCAGCACTTCCATCATTAACAAAACATAGTTGATAATTTGCTGTGCTATCTATAAAATTTTGAAACGCTGAAATTTTCAATCTTTCTTCTTCATTGTAGCAAGGTATAATAATTCCGTTTAACATAGCTTTAAATTTTAGTTGTTTCAATAATTACAAACACTCATTTTGTTTGCGTTTGATAATGTAAAATTGAACTAAGAAAAACACTTAAAAGCTCCATTTTAGGTGTTTGGTAGTATGTAGCAGTTTTTGGTATAAAACAGCAGTTTTTTGGATTTTGGGTATTTTTTAAATGTAATGACCAAAGAACTTGTAGTTGAATTTCGTGGGTCTATTTTTTATTAAAATCCAGCCCTATCAGGGTTTTGAACCCTGATAGGGCTAAAACAATAAGTAACTGGTTTTTCGTGGCATAAAAATCATAATGGCTATTTTATCTAAATGGAATAAGGAAAGTGGGTAGTGGGTTAAACTAAATGATTTTGAACTTCCGTTACACTATGCGTGCCAGTCAGAGACACAACGGAGGTTAGTCTTTTTTAGCTTCAAGTATATTAGCAATCATACAAAATAACCCATTACCCGAAAATGGTATAAGCTCAAGTTATAATGTATAAAATATGGCATTTTTTGTAGTGATGGCATCATTGGACACGATAAATCGGTGTCCCTACTAAGAACATCACAACTTGGGTTAGAATACATAATGCCTTAATATTAAAGCCTATACTGCCTTTACCTTATATCTTATCCCCTTTTCCTAACCCAAGTTGCATATGTAGTCCCTAACTTTTCAGTTCATAGGATTACATACTACGAAAAATGATGTTGTGAACTACTAGTGCAACTTGGGCTAAAAATAATAATGATTGATATATTAAAGCGCCATTTTTAATAAAGTGCGAAACATAACGAAGTAAGTTATGGATAAACAAAATCTAAGACCTTTTTTCTTTTATAGAATAGCCTAAAATTACACTTTTCGTAAAACGGCAGAAAATTGGTGTTTTTTGGTAAGTATTTAAGGAATTAATGAGAATATCATTAATAAATGGCATTATAATTATTCTATTTATAGGCAGTACAAATACAACATTCTATACTTTTTAAAAAACAAGACGTATAATTGAGCAGTCAACTATTTAATTTGAACAGAGATAAAGAAATATCACGTTATTGTTTTTATGTTGCCTTGCTGCTAAGTTTGGTTTTTAATGGAAGTACTTTTTACTTTACTTTTCCGCATACCTACGACAGCTTTGTACATATTTTCTTTGCCGATCACTATGCAAAAACCTGGTTCGATAACTGGGAATACCGTTGGTACACTGGTTTTATCATTAACAGTTATCCACCATTAGTTCACCAGGTTGTAGCAATTTTATCGCCTTATTTAGGTTTGAAATTAGCTTATTATTGCTGGGCAGTATTGGTGCAATTGGTATTTGTAAGGGGAATATATTATTTCTCGCAAATTTTGGTTGATAGGCGATCAGCAGGAATTGCAGCTATTTTGGCTGTTTTTTCGGGTTCAATGGTCGAAGCTTTACATATTTTTGGGCAAGTTCCAAGTATTACAGGTCTTTCTTTTTTACTAAATGCTTGCCATGAAATTTACTTTTGGTTTCGCACTAAAAAGAAAAGATTTCTCATCATGGGCTTATCGTTTTTATCGGTAACTACGGCTGCCCACCACGTAACTACTATTTTTGGAATGATATTTTTCATTTTACCCGTTATTGGTTTAGCTGTCATAGACAATAGCTACGAAAAAAATGAGCATAATAAACAAATTTTACGATTTTCTACCTTTTTTAAAAATACCTTAAAAACCATTCCACGAGCCATAGTTTTTGGCATTACAGTTATTGCTATATGTATTACAGTTGTTTTTCCGTATTGGTATTGGTCTAAAACCGACCCTATAAATCAAGTTTCTATTCCTCATGGTTCTAGAGCTTCATTTATTGAACAAACCGATATGGGGCTTATATTTTTCTTAATTCCTTGGGGAATAATGCTCTTTTTCTTGAGCTATATTCTTACTCGTTCTTGGGAAAGAAGATATACTTTTATTGGACTTTCTTTAACACTTGCATTCATATTGGGAACAGGAGGAACTACACCAATTCCTATAAAATTATTAGGCGAAACGGCTTTCAATATTCTTACTTTAGACAGATTTACTTTTTGGGGAACAATGTTGGCTTTACCATTTTTTGGCTTGTTTGTTAACGAACTTGTTACTGGAAGTTATCGTAAGTTTTTGATTAAACATTTTGGGAAAACATTTTTTATTTTTATTGTAGGTACACTTGCTGTGTTGCTTATTTCAAACAATATTTTATTGGTTAATATGAATACCTACCGCCCGTTTCAACCTAAAAATATTGATGTAAAACCTATTGTCCAGTTTTTAGAACGTGATCAGCATTACGAATGGCGTTATTTGGCACTTGGCTTTGGCGACCAAATGGCTTGGCTTTCGGCAAACACCAATGCTTTAACCGTAGATGGCAATTACCATTCGGCTCGTAGATTACCAGAATTTACAACAAGACCTGTTGAACGTTTAGAAAACTCAAAATACAAGGGAGAAGATGGAGTTAGTGAGAGAATTTTTAGTAAACGCCGATAAGTTTAATTTAAAATATGTATTTAACAATGATAAATTTTACGAGCCAATTTTATTTTTTGCAGGTTGGAATAAGGTAAACCTTTTACCCAACAATATTGCTATTTGGGAAAAACCAGATATTGCTCCTTTACCCTCAATTTTACCAAGAAAAAACATACCACAAATTCAAAGATTGATGTGGGGAATTTTACCCCTTGCTTGCTTTGTAAATATGTGTTTTTGGTTCTTTTTCTTCAAAATTTATAGAGTAGCCACAAACAGAAAGGTAAACAAATCTCTTTCTAATTTACCTATTTTAACATCAAAAGCTGATAATAACCATAATTGGCTATTTCATACCTTTTGGTTTGCCTCAGTTTTAGTAATTAGTATTATAATTTTTGCCTATTCCATTATAGAAACTCAACCACAATACTCTCCTAAAAATGCAACTTTAAGTTATTATAATGCCATTGATTTTAGAAACTTTGAAGAAGCATATTCTTACCTTAATCCTAAAGAAAATATAAGCTTTGAGCAGTTCACTTTGGAACAAACTATTGAAGATGGAATTTTGGCTTCTTACGCAAAATTAGATGGTATTGAAACTGAAACCACTTTTTTAAACAACGAAACTGCAAAAGTAGATGTAAAGGCAAAATGGGTAACAGCTTTAGGCGATTATGAAACAGAACACCAACATGAACTTATAAAAATTAGCAATAAATGGTTTTTAGTTCCTGAAAAAAAATCAATTGATATTCCGCCAGATCAGTTTATAAACTTACCAAATATAAGTTTACATTCTCAGGGCAGAAGATTGGCAGATGTAAATAAAACTAGACACGAAGATGTTTTAGATAGACCACAAGTAAATTTAAGCGAAGTTAATCTAGTAAAAACAGATACTATTTTAAGCGTAGTAGGTATGTTACAAAACTTAGATAATGTACCAGCATATATAAGTATAGAAGTAAAATTGTATGATGAAAATAATGAAATTATTGTAAAACAAAATGTAAATGATATTATTAAACACAATTTATTACCTAAAGAGGTAACTCCGTTTAGAATTAAATTAAGTAACATATCTAATTCCACAACTCTTGAACCAATAAACTTTGTTGTAGAAGTAAAATCACTGGTAAGCACTGAAGAAATTTATGCACACACTGCTTTGCAGAATATTGAACAAAAACAACATAAACTTTCAGGTGAATTTATAAACTTTGGTACAAACGAAGTTAGTATTCCACAACTACTTTCGGCACAAAGAAATGATGAAGGTATTTTAACTTGGGCAGATAAGTTTTACTTAGAATCGGGTATAAGACCTCAAAGAAAAAGAAATTTTGATATACAATTAATGAATAATAACCATATTGAAATAATAAAAAAGGGAACTTTAGAAAATTATATTATAAATGGAAAAAGAATGAATAATACTACCAGAATAAGTAACAAATTAAATGAAAAATCAGTATTATTCTTTAACAACTTTGTTTATTCAAATTAACTAAATCGTGAATTTCTACAAGCACATATTATCAACCATTTGTAAGCTAAAAGAAATTTCATTTTACTTTAGTTTAATATGCTTTTGCCTTTCAATTAATGCACAAATAATTGAAACAATCCCTAATTTAGAAAAAGAAAAGATTGAAGTTGGAACGTTAAATACTATTCAATTTTATGTAGCAGACTCTTTAGAAAACAGCACCTTAAAACTTATTTGGAACAGTCGATTTTCATCAAAATTATTGAAATCTGAAGTTAAAAATTGTATGGTAAATTTTGAGATACCAAACAATTTAAATACTATTAGTGGTGAAACTGGAATTATTTTATTATACAACAAACAAGTATTAAAAAAAGTAGATTTTTACTTAAATGCAGGAATGGCAACAGGCGTAATTGATGCTTATTTAGGTCCTAAAACGGTTAATGTTGATAGTTTGGAAAAAGGACTATTGGTTTTAATCCCTAAAGATAAATTTCAGAACCCTGTAGAACCAAATACAAGCACAAATTGTATGATTAATTTTCCAGATAATGACACCCAAAACAATGAACTAAAAACCCAAAACCTAGTAGCATTTAACTCATTTAATCCTTCTGAAAAAACAGGTAAAATTATAATAGGTGCAAACACAAAAAATGCAAACACTAACGAACAGGAATTGCTAGTTGAAGCAGGAAATGCCGATGATTTTAGTTTAAACATAATTAATCAATTTCCTTATGCCGATGAACGCCAACAAACCACCATTTCAAGCAGTATTATTAAAGATAAATTTGGCAATACTGTTGCAGACGGCACTGCGGTAGATTTTTTGGTTTCTAAAACTGAAAACCTAAATAATAAAGCAAGTCAATACCGTTCTTTTACTGTAAATGGTGTGGCAACCGTAGCCATACAAAACCCAACCGAAAAGAGTGCGTTTATTGTACAAGCGTACATTGAACCATTGGCAAAAAGTACACCATTAAACTTAGCTTTTAAAAGTGCAATAAAATCTATTAAAATAGAACAGAAAGAGAATAAGTTAATAATTGGTCCTGTAGTAAGTATTTTAGGACAGACTTACACAAATGGTGCAAAAGT
>JAHDDA010000042.1:7999-12785 GCA_020629595.1 Chitinophagales bacterium | reverse complement strand
ACTTTTTAATGATGTTGAAGCATACACTTTAAAAGAAAAAGTATGTTGTAAACAAAGAAAAGAAATATAGAGGAATATTATTTTTTGTAAATTCATTTTAGATGTCAATTGTTAGCTTCCATAGTGTTTTTAAGATGATAATTTCAACAAGTGGTAACTTTATATACGTTGCAATTAATAAAAAGTTAATATTTAACTCTAAAAAAGAAAAGCCAGTTTTAACTTTTAAAACTGGCTTTTCTTTTATGATTGTTTTGGTGTTTCCTGCTTTTGTTTTTTTTCTTTTTCAGCAGTTTCGTAAGCACGAATTATCTGTTTAACCAATTTGTGCCTCATAACATCTTCGGCGGTTAGTTTTAATATGCCAATACCATCAATGTTAGATAATATTTTAATTGATTTCCTCAATCCTGACCGTTGATTTCTTGGTAAGTCAACTTGAGACATATCACCAGTAATAATACATTTTGCTGTTGGACCAATTCGTGTTAAAAACATTTTAAGTTGTAACTCGGTAGAGTTTTGTGCTTCGTCTAAAATGATGAATGCATTATTTAGTGTTCTACCACGCATATAAGCCAAAGGTGCAATTTCAATAACTCTATTATCCATAAAGTATTTTAACTTATCTGCTGGAATCATTTCATCTAAAGCATCGTAAAGTGGTCTTAAATATGGATCAATTTTATCTTTTAAATCACCGGGTAAAAAGCCTAAACTTTCGCCTGCTTCTACTGCTGGGCGAGTTAAAATAATTTTTCTTACCGTTTTATTTTTAAGTGCCTTTACTGCTAATGCAACTGCTGTAAAGGTTTTTCCTGTACCTGCTGGTCCAATTGAAAAAACAATATCATTTTCTTCAACTAAACGCAGTAGTTCTTTTTGATTTTTAGTTCTTGCCCTTATTGCTTTACCACTTGTTCCGTAAACAATTAAGTCGTCTGGAGTTGCTGGTGCATCAGAAATTGGTTCTACACCTTCAAGCATAGCCAATAAATTATCGTTAGAAATACTTCCGTATTTTCTAAGATATAAGGTTATTTTTTCTATTATTCCTGCAAACTGCTTTATTTCTCCTGTATTTCCTTCTGCTGAAATAGAACTTCCTCTTGAGCTTATTTTTAGTCTTGGAAATGCTCTTTTTAGATTGGTAAATTTAGAATTGTTAACACCAAAAAATTCGATTAAGCTAACGCCTTCTATTTGAATATTTATTTTCTCCAATATTATTTAATTTATGTTCAGTTTTGTGATTAGATTTTAGTTTCTGAAAATGCTTCGTTTCCTGCTAGTAGATACAAAACAGCCATTCTAATAGCAACACCATTTTCCACTTGGTTTAAAATAATTGAGTGTTCAGAGTCTGCGGCATCAGATGTTAACTCAACACCTCTATTAATTGGACCTGGATGCATTAGCACAATTTTATTTCCTAATTTATCTAACATTTTCTTGTTAATGCCAAATGTTTCGGCATATTCTTTTAGCGAAGGAAAATAACTTGTTTTTTCTCCTTTTTGACCACCCTGTCTTTCTAATTGAATACGCAATACATTTGCTACATCGCACCATTCAAGCGTTTCTTCTACATTAAAGTTCACTTCAACACCCATTTTTTCAATATTTTTTGGTAAAAGGGTAGGCGGACCACATAATTTTATATTTGCCCCTAGCTTTTTAAGGCACATTATATTCGACATTGCTACTCTTGAATGCGTAATATCGCCAATAATGGCAATATTTTTTCCTTCTAATTTAGAATTTAATGCCTCTTGCATTGAAAAAGCATCTAAGAGGGCTTGTGTGGGATGTTCGTGTGTGCCATCACCAGCATTTATTATATTAGCACTTATGTTTTCTGATAAAAATTGTGGCACACCTGGGCTGCTGTGTCTTATCACTATCATATCAACTTTCATTGAAAGAATATTATTTACGGTGTCTAAAAGGGTTTCTCCTTTTTTAGTTGATGATGATGATGCAGAAAAGTTAACAGTACTTGCCCCTAGTCTTTTTTCGGCTAACTCAAAAGAAATTCTTGTTCTTGTTGAGTTTTCAAAAAACAAATTGGCTATGGTTAACGATTTTAATGATGGAACTTGTTTAACAGGACGTTGAAGAATATTTTTAAATGATTTTGCAGTTTGAAAAATTAAATTAATATCATTCTTGCTTATGTATCTAATACCAAGTAAGTGTTTAGTTGATAAACTACTTTTCATTCTTTTTATTTATCTATTAGTAAAACTTTATTTTCTAAATCATTTTCTCCCCAAATTACTTTTACCTTTTGCGAAGTTATAGAATCTACTTGTTTGCCAACATAGTCTGGGCTTATTGGTAATTGTCGTTTAAATCTTCTATTTATTAATACCATAAGTTCAACTTTGGCAGGTCTTCCATAATCGGTAATGGCATCTAATGCTGCACGAATAGTTCTTCCCGTATATAAAACATCGTCTATTAAAACAATGTTTTTATTTTCTAAGCTAAAGTTCAAATTGGTTTCCTTAGCAATTATGGGTGTTTTGCGTTGCATTAGATCATCTCTATAAAATGTGGCATCTAGTGTTCCATATTGAATATTGATATTGGGTAGCATTTGAGTTAGATATGAGACTATATTATCTGCAAAGTAAATTCCTCTTGGTTGTAAACCTAATATAACTGTATTGTTAAAATCGTTGTGGTTTTCTATGAGCTGTTTACACAATCT
Source organism: Chitinophagales bacterium (assembly GCA_020629595.1). GTDB lineage: Bacteria > Bacteroidota > Bacteroidia > Chitinophagales > UBA2359 > JAHDDA01. The sequence goes on along the minus strand of JAHDDA010000042.1, from coordinate 10,069 downwards.
TTTAAGTGTAATAGTTAAGTGTTTTTGATCTAAAATCTCTTTCATAAAGTATAAAACAAAGATATAATGGAAACTTAAAATATTTACAAAAAGTTAAGTTTACCCAAAATTTAAGATACAAAATGTAATCCAGGTTCGTATTCATCTGAAACTAGCTTTACTATGTGTTGGTAATCCTCTTCATTTTCTACAAAGTCTAAATCATCAGCTTTAATAACAACAATACGCAAATGCTTGTTTTTTTTGAACCAATCAAAATAAACATCTTCGCAAGCCTGTAGATAATTAGGATTAACTTCCTGCTCAAAATCTCTAGCTCTTTTCTTAATGTTTTTTATCAGTCGTGGAACTTTAGAGTGAATATAAATTAGTAATTCAGGCTCTTCTAAATCTGTAAAAAGTAAATTAAAATATCTTTCAAACAGTTCAAATTCATCTTTGTCAGGTAAGTTTACTTTGGCATACAAAAGTGTTTTAAAAAAGATATAATCTGATAAATGGGGTTTTCTGTATAAATCAAAATTACTAATTCTGTTTTTATAATCTTCGAATCTATCTATCAAAAAATTCATTTCATTGCCAAAAGAATAGCGTTCTCTATTAGCATAAGATTTTGGTAAAAATGGATTGTCTTTAAATTGCTCTAAAATAAGTTTGTAATTAAACTCTTTGGCAAGCCTTTTTGTTAGGCTTGTTTTGCCTGCCCCAGTATTGCCTTCAATTGTTACGAAATTATATTTAAACATAAATGCGAAACTACCAACTTAATAATAAAATAAAAATGAATGGATGAAATTATTTAGGTATGTTTTTTAAGAAGATTTTACTTATTCAAAAACTTTACTTTTTGTACTATTTACAAAGTTTTTTAAATTAACCCAAAAAGCAAGAATTAAGTAAATAATTATTGGTGACCAATTTGCAACAAAAGCAGCATAAATGAAAAACAATCTAATGTGATTTTTTGAAATACGTAGCTTCTCGCCAAGCATAGTGCAAACGCCAAATGCTTGAGGTTCTAATGATTGTCTTATTTTGCTTACCCAATTCAATGTGCTATAAACTGTTTTTTTTAAGAAAAGTTTTAAACTAATGTAAAATAGTTGTGAAAAATTGCAAAATTATAACTTTTAACAATCTATTTGCTTTGTTAAAGAGCCTTAAAACTGTTAAAATTACACAATTTTAAACTATGCTTCAACTTTAAAACTTAGCTAACTATTTTTGCACATCTTTACGCTAAGGTAGAAAATAATTTATGAAAAATATTACACTTTTATTTGCATTAATGCTTTTTGTTTTTCAGCTTCAGGCACAAAAAACTTTATTCAGCATTGATGGGGAAGAATATAAACTTGATCAATTCAAATATCTATACTCGAAAAATAATCAAAATGATCCTAATTTACATTCTAAAGCCTCTGTTCAAGAATATTTAGACTTATTCATAAATTTAAAACTTAAAGTAAAAAAAGCTGAAGAAATGGGCTTGCACGAAAAGGCTTCATTTAAAACCGAATTACAGCAATATAGAAATCAAGTAGCACAATCTTATTTGGTGGATAGAAATGTAACCGATGACTTGGTAAAAGAAGCATACCAGCGTTCTAAAAAAGAGATAAAATGCGCACATATTTTGGTTTCTTGTGCCGAAGATGCAACACCTGCCGATAGTTTGCTAGCCTACAATAAAGCAAAACAATTAAAGCAACGTATTTTGGATGGAGAGGGCTTTATGAAAGTAGCTAAAGCAGAATCAGATGATCCATCTGCACTGCAAAACAAAGGAAATTTAGGTTTTTCAACTGTTTTTAGATTTATTTACGAATTTGAAAACGCTATGTATAATACGCCCATTGGAGAAATTTCTGAACCTGTAAGAACAAAATATGGCTATCATATTGTCAAAGTTTTGGAAGAACGACCTTCTAAAGGACAGGTAAATATTTCGCAAATACAAATTGATGTTCCTATTTATGGAAAATCAGATATGAAAAAAGATAAAAAACAATTGGCAGACAGTGTTTATCAGTTAATTTCTACTAAAGAATATACTTTTGAAAAAGCTGC
>JAHDDA010000042.1:0-7899 GCA_020629595.1 Chitinophagales bacterium | reverse complement strand
CATTTGGCAAGAAATGAATTTGTAAAAAAACTTAAAAAAGAATATAAATACAGTAAAGTTTTTTCAGATAAGCTAAGTAGTAATTTTAATCAAACTCTATTATTAGGTAAGTGGTTTAAAAATAACGATGAACAAAAGTGGAATCAAAACTTATTTGAAGCTAATGGTAAGTTTTATACACTTGGAAACTTCGCTGATTTTATAATGCAAACACAAAAAAAGGAAAGAATTAGTGAATTTGAAGCTGTTGTAAATAAGTATTACGAAAATTTTGTTGCTGAAGAATTAATTAAAATTGAAGACCAAAACTTAGAAGCAAAGTATCCTGATTTTGCAAGGCTAATGCAAGAATTTTATGACGGAATTTTAATGTTTGAATTAACAAGCCAAGAAGTTTTTCAAAAATCGGTAACCGATACTTTAGGACAAAAAACGTATTACAATAATAATAAAGAAAATTATAATTGGACCGAAAGATTACAAGGTGAAAAATTTAGATGCTCTAATCCTACAGTAGCCAAAAAAGCAAGAAATTTATTAAAGAAAAAAGATGACCATTTGGTTTATGCTGAATTGAATAAAGATGGAAAAATAAACATTAGATTACTTAAAGATGGTAAGTTTGAAAAGGGCGAAGACGAAATTATTGATGCAATTGAATGGAAACAAGGAGTTTCTAGAATAATAGAACATAAAGATGGTAAGTTTTATATGGTAAAAGCTAAAAGAGTATTACCACCTATGCCCAAAACTTTTGAAGAAGCTAAAAGTGAAGTTATCAATGACTTTCAAACTCAATTGTCTGATAATTTAGTAGCTGAATTGAGAAAAAAACACTCAATTGAAGTAAATGAAAAAGTTTTAAAAAAGGTGTATAAAAAGAGAAAATAGATGCGTTTAAAGATATTTTTATATTTTATAATGCTGTTTTGTTTTGGTTTAGGCTCTTGTGATTACATTCCTTTTTTTAAGACAAACGGTGTGCAGGAGGGAGGAAAGATTGTGGCTAAGGTGTACGATAAAGTATTGTATGAATCAGAAATTTTAGATTTATCATTTCAAAACCAAGCCAAAGAGGATAGCACAGCAAAAGTGAGACAATATATAAATAGTTGGCTTAAAAAAAATGCATTAATTTATCATGCTGAAGATCAATTAGAACCTGAAGAGTTAGCAAGAATTGAAAGACAAGTTGCAGATTATCGAAAATCTTTAATAATGTTTGCTTTTGAAAAAGCTTTGACATCTGAAAAAGTAGATACTAACATAGCAAATGCTGATTTGATTAGTTATTTTAAACTGAATAAAGAAAATTTTAAATCAAATGATAATCTAATTAAAATTCGTTACTTAGTTTTAGCAAATACAAATCCAGAACTAGATTCTTTGGTAAAAGCATTTGAAAATTTGGATATTAATTCTGGAAATGTTGAAGTATTGCAAGATGCTGCCTTTAAATATAATGCAACGCATAGCTTTACAGGGCAATGGTTTAAGTATAATGATTTTAAAGAAAAGCTAAAAATTCCAACTAAAAGAAGCCCAGAAAAGTTTTTGATGAATAATACTAAACTTACTTATGCCGATTCTTTAAATACTTATCTAGTAAAAATTGATACTTTTTCCTTAGCAGGGAATTATATGCTTTTTGAATATTGTAAAAATGATGTAAAATCTATAATGATGAACAAACGCCAGAAGCATTTTATGAGTAATACTAAAGAAAATATGTATAACGATGCGGTAAATAAAAACAAAGTAGAAATTTTTGATTAAGGTTTACACATTTTGAATTTTAAGGATATTTTTAAAAATACACAGAAAATAAATATGAAATTTTTTAATATATTTTTAATCTTTTTGAGCATTAACATTTTTGCACAACAAGATTTATTGGTTGACAAAATTGTTGCCATAGTTGGAGAGGAAGTAGTTTTACATTCTGACATTGAAGTCAATTACGGGCAATACATTTCGCAAGGTGCACCAGAAGGTAATGAAACCAAATGTCAAATTTTGGATGAGTTAATGCTTGAAAAACTTTTACTTACCCACGCAAGACTTGATAGTGTTGTCGTTTCCGAAGCTGAAGTTGAAGCGGAGCTAGATAACAGATTTCGATACTATGTAAGTTTATTAGGTTCAGAAGAAGCATTTGAGGAATACTTTAAAAAATCGGTTTTAGAATTTAAAGAAGATTTTAGAGAAGATTTATACGACCAACTGCTAGCTCAAAGAAAACAAAGTGAAATCATTGCTAATGTAAAAGTTACACCGGCAGAAGTAAAAGAATATTTTAATGCTATTCCACAAGATAGCTTACCTTATTTCAATTCGGAAGTGCAATTATCACAAATTTTAATAAAACCTAAGGTAAATGAAAAAGAAAGAAATAAAGCAATTGCAAGAGCCGAAGATTTAAGAAAAAGAATAGTAGAAGGAGGCGAAGATTTTGCAACTCTTGCTACAACTTATTCAGATGATCCGGGATCGGGAAAACAAGGAGGAGATTTAGGTTTTATGAATAGAGGCGATTTGGTAAAAGAATACGAAGCCGTAGCTTTTAAATTAGAAAAAAATGAAGTTTCTGAATTGGTAGAGTCTCAGTTTGGATTTCATATAATTCAACTTTTAGAACGTAGAGGAAACCGTATTCATACACGTCATATTTTAATAAAACCCCAAATTACAACTGCCGATGAAACTTTAGTTCAATCACAATTAGATAGTATAAGAATTGCTATTGTTAACGAAGAACTGAACTTTAAAGATGCCGTTGCAGAATTTTCTGAAGATGAACAATCTAAATCTATAAACGGAATGATTCAAAACCCTAATTCGGGTTCTACCTATTTCCAAACAGACGAGTTAGAACCAGACGTTTATTTTGCTATTGAAAGTTTAAACGGTGAGGGCGAAGTAACCGAGCCAGTAATTCAACGATTTCCTGACGGAACTACCGCTTACAGAATTGTACAATTAGTAAGTAAAACGCCTCCGCACCAAGCCAATTTAAAAGATGATTACGGAAAGCTGGTAAATTATGCGTTGGTAAGCAAACAAAATGAAGCTATAAATAAGTGGGTTTACAGCCGAATCAAAAGAACTTTTGTTAAATTACCCAATACAAGCTATTTAGAATGTCCTGTAATGGAAAAATGGGAACGATAAATTTTAAATATTACAAAACTACTGTTGGTGAGCTAAAAATTGCCAGTTTTAACAATAAATTGTGTCTTTGCGATTGGCGTTACCGAAAAATGAGGAAATCTATTGATAATAGAATTGCCCAAGGATTAAGTGCCAATTGGGAAGAAGTTGAAAAAGATGAAGTAATTGACTTTACAATTTCGGAATTAAGTTTGTACTTTAATCAAAAGCTACAAAAATTTTCTGTTCCCTTATTATTTGTTGGTACAAAATTTCAGAAAGAAGTTTGGAGTACACTTTTAAAAATTGAATACGGAAAAACACAATCTTATGCAGAACTTGCCAAAAGTTTAGGCAATATTAAAGCTATAAGAGCCGTAGCTACCGCTAATGGAGCAAATGCAATTTCAATATTAGTGCCTTGCCATAGAATTATTGGTAGCAATGGAGAATTAGTTGGCTATGCAGGAGGATTAACCGCCAAAAAAAGATTACTTCAACTAGAAAATGCCATCTCAAAGAATGAACAATTAGGCTTGTTTTAAATGAAGTTTCAAGGCTTTTACATTTTTATAGTTTGTCTGTTTTTTTTTACTTGTGGTAACAACAATAAAGAAGAAACCATTAGTATTGAAAAACCAAATGATACAACTCATTTTTCTGCACTTCAAGATAGCTTAAAAACTTTTATATGTCTTTCCGACTCAATAATTTTAGATTTTAAAAAACTAACACGCTTAGAAGAACAATTACAAAAAGCCAGTTTTTCACGAGATACTCTAAGTTTACTCAGAAAGAAATTGGATAATTTTTGGGCAAATAGTTATTTTTTTATAGTTGAAAAAGAAATGCAAGACTTAGATGAAATTGGTTTCGACTTTAATGATTACCTGAATAAGCTAAACTACATTGAAAACAATATTTATACTGCCTATACCCAATATCCAAATACAGTTGCAGGATTAAAACTGAAAGAAATTGCATTGGGCTTTAGTGCCTACAAAAAACAGTGTATTAATAAAAGCGATGAGTTGGCTGTTTTCTTAAATGTTGTAGCATCCAAAAAAATTAAAACACAAGCAGAAATAGATTTAATACTTTCATTTATAACAGAAGCATTTGTTTCCCCTTTTAGTGAAAAAATTAACTTCCATTTGAATACTTTTTATTTGAATGAAAAGATTACGAGCTACTATAAAACAAACTTTCCTAAAATTTCAAAGTATAATATTTTTGAAAATGAGCTTATAGGTCTTAAAGAGAAATTTCCTGTAAATGATTCAATATTTAATATAGCCGAAAGAATAATTGATAATAGCGAATTAAAAAGGAAAGAAATTTTAGACATTGAAATTAAAAGAGAAATTTCGTTAATCAAATCTGAAGCTGAAAAGTTAGTAAAGAAAAATTGTTATTTTCCTACAAGCTGCACCATAAACAAAATTGTTTTTTCGCCAATTATAGATTTAGAAAACCTCAAATTTAGTCAGTATTATACCTCAAATTTTAATTTACTTGGAGAAAATTGCATAGAAAATAACGAAATTATCAATTGTAAATTTAGTATAAATACTAATCCTTCTCTAAAAAAAGGGTTTTCTTATAAGTTACAAGCAAATTAAATTGTAATACGGACTGTAAGTTCCTCTAATTTCTTGTGGAAGTATGTATTTCCTTGGGCAACTCATTTTTACCCTTCTATTACTGTAAGTTTCTAAAGCAGAAAAATAATTTACTTCTTCGTTTTTAAAGTTTCCAGTAAAAAATAGATCTTCATTTTCAAAATCAAAATTTGTAAGTTTTCCTATGCTAAAAACATTAAATAAGAAATCTTTTTCATTATGAAGCATATAGGTATTAGCGTGCAATAAACTTGCTCCGTCTAAAACTAAAACTTCACATTTGTTAGCATAAAAGTTTAGAAACATTTTTCGTGCAGAAAAAATAGTAGCTTCATTTAAAATTTGTTTTGAAAAATTAGCGAAAGAGTTTGTTAAATGTACCTCATTTTTAAAGGTCTTATTTATTACTTTTTCGAGTGCTAAAGGTTGGGAATAAAGTAAGCTATGGTTTTTTAAAAAATTAACCGATTTAACAGTATATGGCTCGTTGTTAATTAAGTCAGGAACGCATAATTTCAAATTATTAGTAGCACTATTTTCGTTATTTAAAATATCGTTAACAATACAATGGTAATTATTTTGGTAAGCAATAATAGTGTTACTGTATGTTTTTTTTAGTAATTCTTCTGATCTAAAAAAATTAGCAATATCCTCAAATTCAAATGTAGAAGGCGTTGCAGTGGGTTTTATTTTAAAATCGCAGATAGCTAAAACCTCATTTTGTGGGTTTACCACACAATAAGCGAAACACTCAGAATTAAAAAGCACCTTGAGTGTAGAATTACTCAAAGTGCTTTCATCTAAATTTTCAGAAATTAAACTTTCTTGGGTATTAAATCTTGAAAAGGAAAAAGACATAATTTATCAATTAGTAAAACAAATGATTAACTACCCCAACTTCCCGCTGTTGTTCCGTCTTGCATACTTCCTACACGTATATTTTCATTTAGTTTTTCGGCATAATATTTTTTTATTAAGCCATTATACAAAACTTTGTAGGGTGCTGAAACCTCAAAAGCAGGTATCTGTAAATCATTTTTTTCAATCATTCCAGCCTGAATAGAGAATTTTTCTTTGCTAAATGGTACAATTGAAATTTCGTTGATATTAATTGGTGTTTTACTCAATATTGAATCACGAACGGCAATAGTATCAATTATTGTTTTAGAAACTACGGTAGAATCATTGGGATCTCCAATAATTTTTTCTACCGTTAGGTTACCAAGTTTCCCAAATTTTACTAAATTTTCGAAAGTATCAGCAAAAGTATCATTTTCAGCTTTGTATGCCAATTGTAATTGTCTAATCAATTTTAATTTGCCAATAGCTGCTTCATCTCTAATGGATTTTTCTTGTTCAAAAACTATAGGTTCTTCAATAGTTTTGTATAATTGATAACCTAACCAACCCACTAAAGCAATTAAAGCAATAGATAGTATTATTCTCAATGCTTGCATCATAATAAAAAATCTTTAAGACTACTATGCAATAATAAGGAATTTTAGTTTTTAAAACTAATCAAAGGCTTCAATTTTTTTCAAAAAAGTAATGGATTAACGCACAATGTTCATAAATTATTGAACTATTGTTGTTAAATATCAATTGTAGGTTCGTGTAATATAGCAGATATTTGCACGCTTAATCTTAAGAAACGCACTATTATTATATGCAATTAAATGCTTCTTACAATAGTATATTAAAAATTGCTGCCCCTATTATGTTATTTCAGTTGGTACAAAACATCATTGGGTTTACCGATACCATTTTTTTGGGTAGAGTGGGCGTAGTTGAGTTTAATGCCTGTGGTATTTCAAGTATGTTTTACTTGGTGCTTATGATGTTGGGTTATGGGCTTTCACGTGGAGGGCAAATATTAATTGCACGAAGAGCTGGAGAAAACGAACCACAAAAAGTTGGCTTAGTTACCGATCATCTTATTATTGTAGAAATGCTAATGGCATTGGTCATTTTTATTATTTTATACACTTCTGCACCTTATATTTTATCTTTATTTATACAAACACCCGAAATTTTAGAAGCGGGTTTAATTTACCTCGATTATAGATCTTATGGTATATTTTTTAGCGTTTGGGCGTTTTCTTTATTAGCTTTTTATGCAGGAATAGGTAAAACAAAAATTATAGTTTACACCACTTGTGTAATGGCGTTTTTCAATATTTTCTTGAATTATGGGTTAATTTTTGGTGCATTTGGCTTGCCAAAAATGGGTATTGGTGGTGCAGGATTAGCCTCTACCATAGCCGAAGGTGCTTCGGGTTTGTTTGGCTTGCTGTATTTATTACAAGACCCTTTACGAAAAAAGTTTCACGTATTTACTTTCAAAGGAATAAGAAAAGATTTAATAATTAGAATGGTTAATCTTTCTGCTCCATTGGTAATTCAGTTTTTAGTAGGGCTGGGTGGCTGGTTTGTGTTTTTTACTTTTATAGAAAATATGGGCGAAAATGCCTTAGCCGTTTCTATTGTGTTAAAATGGTTGTATCAATTTATTGGTATTCCTGCTTGGTCAATTGCTTCATCAATAAACTCGGTGGCAAGTAATTTGGTTGGTCAGCAAGATTTTGAAAATACGAGTTTAAGCATTAAAAGAGCTATTTTAATGAGTATTGTTTTTACCACAGCCTTAGCCTCATTATTGTTTGTTATGCCCAATACCTTAGCCAGTATTTTTACCAAAGATGCTGATATTATAAATCTTACCGTAGAAATGTTGCCTTTGCTGTTTGTTATCTCTTTAACTTGTGCGTGTAGTTCGGTTTTATTTAACGGAATAGTTGGAGTAGGAGCTACCACCATTTCTTTAATTATAGAAATTATTGGCGTGGTTGCTTATTTGGCGTATGCTTACACCATTATAAACGTTTTAGATGGAGGCTTAACCCTTGCTTGGTTCTCCGAAATTATTTACTGGACTATTTTATTTGGTTTTGGGGTGGTTTATTTGAAAAAAGGTAGTTGGAAAAAGCAGAGTTTGTGAATGGGGTTGGTAAAAAGACTTGTTAATTGACTTTTCGCACTTTTTAATACAAAGTTTATAAATGTTGAAGATTCGGCAGGTTAAACGCATCAATTAACAATATACAAAAATAGTTCGATATTCGAGCTA
>JAHDDA010000041.1 GCA_020629595.1 Chitinophagales bacterium | reverse complement strand
CCATAGTCATTTCTACTTTTTTTCTGAAACTAATAATACCCTTTTCATCTAAAGGTACTAAATGAATATGGGCGTGTGGTACTTCTAAACCCAAAACGCTAATTCCAATTCTTTCGCAAGGAACAGTATTTTCAATGGCTTTGGCTACTTTTTTAGCAAAAACAAACATATCGCCATAAATATCATCGGGTAAATCAAAAAAGTAGTCAATTTCTAATTTTGGAATTACCAAAGTATGTCCTTTTGCTACTGGATTAATATCTAAAAAAGCCAAAAACTTTTCATTTTCGGCTATTTTAAAGCAAGGAATTTCCCCTGCTACAATTTTAGAAAAAATACTTGCCATTACTTTATATTTTGTTAAGAACGAGTAATCTCTAAAATTTCAAATGCTATACTACCCGACGGAACTTTAGCTTCTACTATTTCTCCTACTTCAGCACCTAAAATTGCTTTTCCAATCGGAGACTCAACCGAAATTTTCCCTAACTTTAAATCTGCTTCATTTTTACTTACCAAAGTGTAAGTAAACTCTTTTTTGAATTTTTTATTTAAAACTCTTACTGTAGATAATATATAAGCCTTAGAAGTATCTACTAAAGATTCATCCATTACACGAGCATTAGCCAAATCATTTTCTAAGGTAGCAATTTTGGCTTCAAGGTGTCCTTGTGCTTCTTTTGCGGCATCGTACTCAGCATTCTCCGATAAGTCTCCTTTTTCTCTTGCTTCTGCTATTTGAGCAGCCATTTTTTGTCTTCCTTCTGTTTTTAAGTCATGAAGTTCAGCTTTTAGTCTTTCTAAGCCTTCTTCGGTAAAGTATTTTACATTTGACATAAGCAATGTTTTGATAAATTACAAATTTCAAAAGTTAAATAGTTAACAGACCACAGTTTTCAAATAGAATTATATTTGAAAACTGTGGTCTTTACTCTATAAAACTTTTAAGCTAAAAATTTTAGCATAAAAATTAGGTGTACTTCATAAATGTATAAGCACACAATTTAAAATAATAAAAAAAGACGTTCTTATTAATAAGAACGTCTTTAACAAATATACGCAAAATTAACCTAATGTTAATTATAAGTCAAGTGTAATTCCTAAAGTATGGTTTCCGTTGTATGTAGAACGTGTTGTACGATAAGCATAATCAATTGCTACACCAGCACCTGTTTCTCCTTTTTTAGGAATAGCAACAGTAAAACCAGCAGCTAAACCACTTAAAACAGAAACACCGGCTGTATAATCGAACATACCGTCTTCGTACTTATAACCAGCTCTCAACATGAACATTTCTTTAAAAGAAAACTCAACACCACCTCCCATAAAATCACTTCTAAACGAGTTAGAGGTAAAGTTTCCAGAAATTGTTGCTCTTAAATCATTGTCCATAAACAATAAATCGTAGCTTAAACCAATATTTAATAAAGTTGGTAGCTCAAATTTTTCAGCTCTTTGTGTAGCTTTTTGGTCCTCGCCTGTTACTGGGTTTGTATAGGTAAAATCTAATCCATCACCAGCAAACTTCATTGGTGTTCCAACATTTCTTAAAGCTATTCCGAACTTAAAGTTATCATTTTCACCTGTTATGTACTTTATTCCAACATCTAAGGCAAAACCAGCAGCCCCTGCATTTGAAATAGAGTGATTTATTAATCTTACCAACATTCCACCATGAATACTTTCAGAAAATGAATGACCGTAAGCTAATCCAATATTTAAAAATTGAGGATTAAAAGTTTCTCCACTTCCACCATCAGGTAATTCAGTAGTCGTTTTATTAATTTCTCCTGGCGATAATGCCATAAATGATAAACCAAAAACACCAGATTCTCCCACTCTTTGTGCTAAACCAAGTGCATTGACAGAAATACCAGAACCTGCCAACCAGCGAGTGCTAGAAAAGTTAATTTGTGTTTTTTGAATGAATGCTAAACCAGCAACATTCATTCTCATTGCTTCAATCCCCATAGCACTTGCCGAATTTAAGCTATGAATACCAGCACTTCTTGCCCAAGGATTTATTAAGAGCTCTCCTGCTCCTGCTTGCCCTACCCTATCTTTGTTTCCAGCAAAAACATCATTAGCTGAAAAACTAAGCACTAATAAGGCAATAAATATTTTGTATATATGCTTCATTTTAGATTTTTTGTAGTTTTTAAAATTTCTTTTGAAAATCTTTTTCAATCATACCTATCAGGTTTTTATAATAAAACCTGATAGGTTGAAAGTATAGATTAAATTTTAGAATGTTTCTAAATCAATTGGACGTATAACGCCAAACCATTTTAAGGTTTTAGAAACGCCATAATCAGGGGCTTCTACATTAATTAAATACAATCCACTAGCTACTGGAATATTCTTGTTGTTTTTCATATCCCAAGTAACCACATTTTCTGTTGTACCATCTGCTTTTGTGCTAACATTTGTAGCAATTCCATCATTATCTACTTCAAGTACTCTTACTAAAGTACCATCTAAAGTAAATATTCTAATAGTTGCTCTACTTGGTAAGTTCGTAATTTTAATTTTATTCTCAAATTTTGAACTTTCGTAGCTTGAAATAGCATAGTAAGGATTTGGAACAACATCTACTTGATCTAAAATATCATTAGCAAAATCTTCAGCAACCATTTCAGAAGGTGCAAGGTTTGTAAAATCAAACTCATATACTGGATTGTCTTCGTAAGAACGACTTACACGAACTTTAATTTCCACATCTCCCGGAATATTATAATCTCCTTTGTTACCATTATTTCCTAATTCAATACCATCTAAGGCAATTGGTGCCATTACCCACATAACATCATCATAAGCTGTTTTTTTAGTTGCACTTACTGTAAGTTGATTTTTAAGTGTAGCACAACCATCATACTTAGATTTCATTACATAAACATAGTGTTCACCACCAGCTCTAAAATTATTCAATCCTCCATTTCCAGGGCCAGCTCCAACATTTGCAAACAACTCATCAGTTGGATTCCATAACATATCATTTCCGTTATCTGTTCCTAAACGAGAATTTTCGCCAAACATAATATTCAAACGTTCTCCAGTATCTACATCAATTGCGTAACCAGGGAAATAAGACATTCCAGTTGAACCAGCTTCCTGATTTCCATCAATATCTAAAGAAGGACTATTTTTAATCGTATTTTTCGCAGAACTTCCTTGACCTTCACATTCTCTACATAATTCAACTACTGCCGAACGAGACCAAAGAGATTTATCATTGGTAATAATAATATCAACACCTCTTACTTCACTTAAATTTCTTGTTGGGTGTCCGTAATTATCATAATTTTCTTCATAACAATCACTACAACCTGGCGACATAGCTATACTTTGATTTCCATTCAAATCTTCGTAATAACCTGGTTGGTTAGCAACTAAAGAATAAGGTGCAATACCTCCACCTAATATTCCTTCGTAATAAGATTCTTCATCGAAAATAATTGGCGGATTGTTCCAAATACCATGATCAGTATAATAATCATCATCGTTAAAATCTCCAGATCTAATCCAGTTGAAGAATGAAGTTCCTTCTGCATCACCAATTGTACCTAACCAAACATTTTGTCCAGAACTATGCGATAAACTTGCATCAATAAATGCATCTCCTCTATCTGGGTTAACTGCTTGACGAATACCTACTGTGAAACCTAATGGATAGCCATTTTCCCAATCTTCTCCAGCACCAATTGCCGAACGTTCCCATCCACCAATTGCTTGTTCGTTGTAAACATTTATTTTACCATCAGACTCATAAATTCTACCAACTGGCACATTTTCATCTTGACTTTCAATAACTTCTAAATCCCATTCAGCTCCACCTGTAATAATAGCACTACCAATTAAATCACTTTCATCATTTGCTAAAACAAGCATTGGTGAAGTGGTTGTATATTGGTCATCTTGTGCATTTATTAAAGCTGCAGTATTTGACTTTTGTAAATTCACATATACTGAAGCAGTTTCAATTTTTCCGCCCTGTGTAATAGAGTAAGAGAAAATATCACCTCCAACAATTTCATCAGAATTTGGCACATATTCAAAACCTAATAAGGTAACAAAATCTACTTTTTCAGGATCATCTGTCATAAATGTTGTGTCTGTTAAAGCAGTTAAAGTTCCACGTGCAGGACTTGTAAACCCAGCAAAGTTTGTATTTGTGCTCTCATCAATAATATCATTATCTAATACATTCAACTCAATACCGTCTAATTGCGTACTTTCATCTAAATCTAACACATAAGAATCTGAGAATAAATGGAAATCATCATCAGATGTAAGGCTAGAATTAATAATAGAAACATAACCTAAATCAACTACTCCCGATTCATTTATTACTTCATAAATAAACTCGGTATAAGCCTCAGTAGCATCTGCATCAGGCGTATATTGAAAACGAGAACCATTTTCTTCAATTGTTCCAATATCTGGCTGAGTAAAATTAAAGAACTGGCTATCTTCAAATGATAAACGGAACTTAGCTTTTGGAATTGAATAAGGATCAATAATCTTAACGTTTACTGGACCAGCACCTGATTTATATACAGGATTACCATCATTATTTGGATCATCATCTAATAATCTTGCTAATGTTTCATCTGTTAACTCTAAGTAATTTGCTGTATTTCCTGAACCAGAAATTTTAGTAATTTCAGGACCATCGCCAAAGGCAGCATTTAAAGTTGCTCCATTTGTTTCTACAAAGTTTTTGTGCGGAATGGCTGTATAAGTTGCAATATTATTACGACCTAATAAGTATGGGGTTTCCCAACCTTCTTTAGCTAAATAAGCATACGCTACTACAGAAAAGAAATAAGGCTTATGATTTATTAATGTTTTATCACCAATAGCAAATTGGTCTTCAGTAATTATAAAACTATGTTCAATACCATTATCTGCTCCATTTACCATAATTTCAGGTAAGTTAATTCCTAATTCTGCATCAAAAGAAGTGTTAATTATTTTTGAAACACCATCTTGAATATCTACTTGAAAAATTTCTTTCGCTTTGCTATCATCTCCAAACTCAGCAGATGTTACCGTAGCATCAGCTAATTGGTACACTCTATAACCTTGAAAAGTAAACAATGAATCTGGGTCTCCAGAAGCCGATAAAACAGCATTAGCTTCTTGGTACTGTTCCAAGTAATTGTTACTAGTTGGTGCGTTCCACAAAGAAAGTGTTAATTGCTGATCAGATTCAGAAATAGTCATATTTGGTGCGTCTGGTCCATTTGATAATTTAAAACCAGAATCGAATAAGGCTTGTGCTTGCTGATCTGCTTTGATAATAGACTCAAAAGAAGGACAAGGATAATTTACACCATCACGTGTCCAAACAACTCCTACAATTACATCATTTACAGCACCTGGCTCTAAAGTGAATGGTCCTGCCACTTGTAAGAAACGTCTATCGGCAGGTTGAATACCTAAAGCACACTCAGACCATCCATCTGGAATAGGTGGGTTATCTGAAAACATAAATGGTTCTGGTTCTCCAGCACCATATCCTGGTGTTGCAGGTGCACCTGGATTTACAAAAGGCTGACCATCTTTCCAGAAACCAGAAAGATAATTGTAAAAGTGCGTTGCAGTTTCTGGATTACCCTGAACAGAGAAATCGTTGTTATAAAATAGGAAAGATGACATTCCTAATTCTTCATAAATTTGATTTCCTGCTAAATCCAACACTAATGTATCAGTTATAGGATCTCTTTTTGGTACGGTAGGACCTTTAAAGAAATCTACCCCTAAAATTGGAATTTCTTCACCATAACCAGCAGTACCATCATCAAGGGCATCACCATTATAAACAATACCTAAACCTTCTTCTGGTACACAACCAACATAGTCATCTGTATAGTTTCCTAAATCTGGATCTACCCACTGACCAAAATAAGTTGAATTTAAAGCGGCAGTTGATTTATTATCTACAACATATTTGTAGAAAGTCATATTATTAACTTCATCATTTGTTGCAAAGGCAAAAGCTAATGAACTTACTTCTAATCCAATCGCTTGTCCACCTGTTTCAGAGTGAATATTACCTTTGTCGTTAAATACCCACCAAATCATTTGGTCACCGTAAACACCTTCAATAGCAGGGTCAATTACAGGATAATCACCATCTTCAGGGTTGTAATCACCATCGGTATTAGCATCCCAAAAAGGTGCTAATTGCTTATCTTCTGGCATTTCAAAACCACTGAACTCTTCAAAGTGAATATTATTTTTTCCGGGCCAAGCCAAAATAGATTCGGGTATTAATCCTTTTGGAGCAACACCACCATTTGCATCTACAATTGCTAAGAAGGCATCTATATCGTTACGGCTTGTTTCCCAAAAACGGTCAAAGTTCGAACAAGTTTCTCTTTCTACTTCTCCATTTGCATCTAATGGTCCAGGGAAAAAGTCGTTACCCGTTTGACGGTAAGTCATTGCTGCCACTTTTAACTGTCCTAAGGCATCAATTCCTCCAATCCATAAAGAACCAGCAAAAACCGAGTGCTTACTTGGCTGTCCTGGTTCTACTTTTGGTACTTCGTATCTACCATCACTCAAATCCCACCATAAATCACCACCAGCAAGAAGTGTAGTACGAACATTATTTACATTAAGCTCTGTTTGAGCTGTAGCAGGTACACAATCTCCTGCTTTTGTGTCTATGTTATTTGTATCAGGTTTTCCTTGACCTTCGCCACTTGGCTGGTCAACATTTATATTAGCTTGCAAGCCGAAAGATACTAAACAAGCAAAAAGGAAAATTCCGATATTTCTAAAAATATTTTTATTCATAACTTGAAATAATTTTCGGTTTTTCTAATTAAAATGTGAACGATGCACCAAGACGTAATCTTCTTGGTAATGAATAATTATTAGGATTTTGTTGAGCAATTTCATAAATTGATCTTGCAATATCCGATAAATTTCCAGACTCTGGAGAAGCTAAATATCCATCATCGATTGGGCTATTTGTAAAGTTATAAACGTTTACAATGTTTTGTGTATTCAATAAGTTTTGAACTAAAACATAAGTATTAAGATATTTAGCTTTATCGCCTTTTCCTAATTTCCAGTCTTTATCCACTTTTAAATCTACACGGAAAGATGCTGGTAAACGAGAACCATTAATAGAACCTTCTAACGAAGAACGTCCTGCAACTCCTATTAATTGCTCTGGTGTTGCTCTATCCTGACGTGTATAAGGTGTTCCAGTTCTTGCTGTGAAAATTAAGTTAGCTCCAGCATCAGCCAATGCTTGCCAGTTGCCAATAGTTGGTCCGTTGTATTTTGAACCAGACTTGTAACGGTAATCTAAAGTTAAGTTTAAAGTATGACGAGCATCGTAATCTAAAGGAATAAGTGTACGTAAATTTGGCTGACCAGAAGCGGCTAAGTTTGCACCTGAACGATCACCCGAACCTGTACCTTCGGCAAATGCTAAGTTATAGTTTGCAGAAAAGCGAATATTTCCTGTTCTACGTTGATCGAAAGCAACTTCAAAACCTTTTACAGTAGCAAAATCTAAGTTTTCATAAGTAGCATATTCACGTGGGTAAGCAAAACGAATTTGTTGTACTTGAATCAAATCACGAATTTCTTTATAATATGCAGAAAGTGTAATTGCTGAACGTTGTGATAATGCCTGACGGAAACCAATTTCATAACCAATTGTTTTTTCTGTTTTTAAATTAGCATTATTGAACGTTTGTAAGATTGCACGTTCTTCAAAGAAATAATAATCATCTGGTCCTACATAATTACGACCTTGAGGACGCATTGTTAAAACATTATAATGTGCAAAGAAAGAGGCATTATCGTTCATTTTGAATGATACAGCCACACGAGGCATCACTGTAATTTCTGGTGTATAATCTTCAAAAGCTGAGTTAATATCAAAATCTTCTGATTTGATGTCGCTTCCCGCTGGTGTAACATCTGCTAAGTAAGGAAATAACTGTCCGCTAGTTGCAATTGCATCAGGGTCTAAAATTTCTTCACCATTAGCATTATACCAAACATCTCCACTACGGAAACCATTTAAAGCTGTTGGATTATCTGCACTATTTACATACACAACAAAATCATCACCGATTGTTTCTGGTACATTGTAAGTTGAATTACCTATACGGTATTGTCCATCAACTAATGTTTCACCTACTGTACGCACACCATATAAAGAATATTTGTCTTTACGTACTTTTTGGTTTGAATCGAAACGGTCAACACGAACACCAACATTAAATACCAAATCTTTATAAGTAAATTTATCTTGAACATAACCTGCAATATAAACTGGTCTGAAAGCTCCCATTGGACGGTCAAAATATTCTACTGAACTTCCATCTACTGCTGTAAAAGTGCTTTTGCTTTTAAAGAAATCTTCAAAAGAAGGCTGGTAATCTAATTTTTGTCCTGTGTGATCATATCCATAGTAATCAACTATGTTATCACCACCACCTGTTCCGAATAAATCATCGGCAGAAAACATATCCATTGATAACTGGTCTGGATTTAATCCAAAGAAATCAATATAATCTGTGCTTCCAACTCCTAGTTTAGAACGTAAAGCATTATCGAAGAAACTTCCTTGATTAACACGCACATAATCGTAAGTAATGGTATCATTTTGATCAAATGCACCGTATTCTAATTCGTTAAACTCTGCAATTGGCACTTCTTCTCCATTTATAATAAATATAGGATTAGCTAAGTCTAAGCGTATATCTTCAGCACCTCCACGCTTTGAAACAGTTTGGCGGATACGATCCCAAAGACCTATTGCATTTATTTCATAGTAACGATCTATACGCTGTTCTAATTCTAAACCAAACTCAATACCGTGCTTATTAATATCTGTAGAACCTTTTTTCTTAACATCAACAGAACCGTTGAAAACAATACGGTGCTGATCATTATCTGTAAAGAAATTGAAAGGATAAACCACTCCTGGCATATAAAACATAGAATGTGCAGTACTTGCCGATGTTCCTCTTGAACCGTTAATTAGTCCATTTCCTGCAAAAATTTGATCTACATTTAATGATGCAATAGGATCGCCTTCAACTAAACCTAAATATTGGCTTGTTTGGTTTGCCATAATTGGATTTGCTGAATTTGTTCCGTCAAAAGAAACACCATTATCTACATCACCTTGATAAATATAGTTTGAAACAAAACTTAAAGGATTTCCACTAATCTCATTAACAAATGAAAATTCATTTCCACTTTCATCAAATAGCTGTAATCTTCCAGAATTATACAGTGGAGATTGAGCAGTATTAAATGTACCAACGTGTCCATAATCAAAATAATTATCGCCATGTACTTGATCCTCTCCTTTAAACTTAGATTTGTTATAATCGTATTGTAAAGAGTAATAAGCATTACTGAAAATAGAAGAATTTTCTTTTGTTTCTTCTTGGTTTAAATTAGAACCGAAACGTTGGCTAAAACGAACATACCCTCTATAACCTTGGCTTATAGTTTTACGGTGGTGTTGTTCGTTAAATAACTCATAAGAACGGAAAGGAGTTCCATCATTATCATAACTTGCAGAACCACCTATTTTAATATCTATATTTTCGCTAGGACTTACAGTAATACTACCTGCTAAGTTTGCCGAAATATGACGAACATTTTCACGTGTTTTTAAACGTTCTAAATCATCTGGAGTTACAAAGTCAACTGCCTTTACATAACCCGAACCATTTTCAGCAGGTACTAAAGGATTTGTAATTAACTCATCGTACACCTCATCTTTAACTCTGTAAACATCAATTGCAGGAGCATCATTATCTTTATTTGTTTCTAATTCACCAGCTAAGAAGAAACCAGCAACAGAACGCTTTTGTGCATTTTCATCTGCACCTTTCTTTCTTAGTTTTAATAAAGGTCCGCTTAAACTACCTGAAAAGAAGTTGTGTTCGAATTGATCTAAATATTGAGAAGTAATAAATTCAACACCACCACCAAAGTTTGATGTTGCACCACGAGTTGTAATTGTAATAATACCACCAGTAGCATCACCATACTTAGCAGGAATACCACCTGTTACTACACTCATTTGGTCAATTGCAGAAGCGGGTAAAGCTGCGTTACCACGAACTTTTACACCATCAATAATAAACTGAGTTGCGTTTGAACGAGAACCTTTAATGTTCAATCCACCACCCTCATCTTCTTGATAAACCCCAGAGGTTGTACCTGCAATAGTTCCTACACTACGAGTTGGTAAATTGGCAATTTCATCACCCGTAACTGTTTTAGTGTTTCCTTTGTCAATTTCAATTAAAGGCACTTTATAATCAACAATTACAACTTCATCTAAAATCTCAGATTCTTCACGAATTTCAAGATTTAAGACTGTATTTTGATCGGCAGAGACCAAAACATCATTCATAATAAGCGTTTGATAACCAATGTACTTAGCAGTTAAAGTGTAAGAACCTGGCTTAATTGGCTTAATGGAGTAAAAACCATCAAAATCTGTTTGTGTACCTTGTGGAAAACCATCTACTTCAATAAAGACTTGCACACCATACATAGGCTCACCATAATCAGGATCCATTACTTTACCTGAGATTTCGCCCGTTTGTGCAAAAATGGCTACACTTGAGAAGATACACAGCAAGCTGAGTAAAAATTTCTTCATAAGTTAAGTTTTTTAATATATTAAATGAAATTAATTTTTTATTCCTTAATTAACTGCGTTTGATTTGCTATAATCAGCAACCTTAAAACATAGCGTTTTATTTCTTCAACAATTTGACTTGTTAAAAAAAGCACAAAATAAGCAAACTACATTTAATTTAAAGAATAACTTTTATTTTTTCGGCGAGAACAGTAGCTAATTTAACGTAAGATTGTCGGCTAAGACCAGCAGAATGTGGTGTAAGCACACAGTTCGGTCTTTGATTTAGCATTTTAAGAGCCTGTTTGTCTGCTTCCGACATTTTTTTTATAGGTTCTTTTGGAAAAACATCTAAACCCAAACCTGAAATTTGATTTTTATCAATATAATCCACAAGTAGATGAAGATTAACCATTTCTCCCCTTGAAGTATTAATTAAAATTGACTGTTTTTTTAGTTTTGATAGAAATTTTTCATTAACATAATTTTTGGTTTCTTCTGTAAGTGGTAAATGAATACTTACAATACTTGAATTTGCTAAAAGGAAATCCAAATCTACTTCTTTAACTCCAGCAATATCATTAAAGCCAATTTTGTATTTATCATAAACCAAAATTCTACAACCAAAAGATTTTAACTTTTCTGCTAAAGATTGTCCAACATTTCCAAAACCAATAATTCCTACGGTTTGTGCCGAAAGTTCTAAGCCACTATTTGCATCTCTATCCCAAATAAAATTATCTAATTGCTTTTCGCCAAACTTGAGTTTATTTAAAATATTTAACATCATAGCAATAGAGTGTTCTGCTACTGCATTTCTATTGCCTTCAGGAGAAGAAACTACTTTTATATTTTTTGAATTAGCATAAGCTACATCAATTTTTTCCAAGCCAGAACCAGCTCTTGCAATAAATTTTAAATGCTTTGCTTTATCAATTAGATTTTTATCAACGCTTAAACTTCTTACCAATAAGCCAACATAATTACCAATTATTGCTTCAACCTCTTTGTAAGAAATGCCAACTTTTGTTTCACAACAAAAACCTTCTTTTTTTAATATTTCTTTGAAAGAGGAATGAACATCGCCAGTTATTAATACTTTTTTCATAAAATAAGTTAATTATTAATGGCAAAAGAAAAACAAAAAACTCAATTAACCGTCTTGAATGTGCGTGTAATTAGTATGATTCAAAGTTGTAACATTAGATATCATAAATTTATTTTGATGTTACAACTAATAGATGATAAATGGCATATATTAATTGATAGATGATAAGATGTTATATTTGCCAACGTTTTTCTAAAATTAGTCAAGAAAAGAAATGAAATTTAGTTCAGATGTAGAAGGCATAAAAGCCTTAGCACAATCTTACGAAAACTTAAATAGCGAAATAGGAAAAGTAATTGTAGGTCAAAAACACGTAGTTAAAAGTGTTTTATTATCAATTTTTTGTGATGGGCATAGTCTTTTGGTTGGTGTGCCTGGTTTAGCAAAAACTTTATTGGTAAAAACAATTTCTGATGTTTTAGACCTTCAGTTTAAAAGAATACAATTTACTCCAGATTTAATGCCTTCAGATATTACAGGTGCCGAAATTTTGGATGACAATAAAAACTTTAAGTTTGTTAAAGGTCCATTATTTTCCAATATAATGTTGGCAGATGAGATAAACCGTACACCACCCAAAACGCAAGCGGCTTTATTAGAAGCAATGCAAGAACGTTCGGTAACAGTTGGTGGGGTTATTCATACCTTGCCAAAGCCATTTTTTGTTTTGGCAACCCAAAACCCAATTGAGCAAGAAGGAACTTACCCTTTACCAGAAGCTCAATTAGATCGTTTTATGTTTAATATTACTTTAGATTACCCAAGCTACAAAGAAGAAGTTGATGTTGTTAAAGCAACTACTTCAAATAAAAAAGTGGCTTTGCAAGAAATATTAAGCGGTGAAGATATTATAGCCTTTCAGCAATTAGTTCGTAAAATTCCTATTGCCGATAATGTTTTGGAATATGCTGTTGCCTTGGCAAGTAAAACACGCCCGAATACAGAAATGGCAACAAGTTTAGTAAACGATTATATTTCTTGGGGGGCAGGTCCTCGTGCCTCGCAGTTTTTGGTATTAGGTGCTAAAGCACACGCTGCTATAAATGGTAGTTTTTCGCCAGATATTGC